>CAYVMH010000007.1:0-14211 GCA_964452595.1 uncultured Candidatus Saccharibacteria bacterium | reverse complement strand
TCCGTGGTGGTCTCAACCACGCCGATTTGCGGAGCCATGAGCCGGACGGTTACGCTTTCAAGATTGCCGCCGTTTCCGGAAACCGTGCCCTGCACGGTCGTGGTAGCGGACCCGCCGATTGCGCCTCCGGATATGTAGATCGGGTTTGACGTAAACGACTCAAGCAGTGTGCCTGATGCATCCCTTGTCTTGATGTCGAGCGAATACCCGGAGCTGTCAACGCCCTTAGGCACCGAGGGATTTTTAACGCCAACGAGCGAGAATTGAAGCATGTCGTGCGTATCGTTGTTTTCTGAACGGGTTGCGGCGCCAAGTGTAATAGTCACTGTTTTTGCCGTGGTGTCTTTCGCAACTACGTTTATTCCTACCGTACCGGGCCCCGGGCCGTTGATGTCTTTGTTCATCTCATTGATCATCGGATTTGCCGTGGAAGACGTAGCGGCACAGCACACGCCAAAGTCGGAGCTTGAAGGAAACGTGACCACGATTGTTCCATTTGCCGGAATTTGTTTGATAAGCGGGATCATAAATCCGTATGTGGTGGTTGCCGAGATAAATTGGTTCATGGGCATGACCTGGAGGCCCGGGGCAAACCCGATGCCCGCGCTTGAAAAATCAGTCATGTGGGGCCCAAAATTGCCGCCGCCGCCGGGACCAAGCGACCCTCCGGATTGTGTCACAGAAAGCACGGTCCCGGTTACCGGACTTGGCGTAGTCATGGCATTGCCGGAAATGTCTTTGATGTTCGAGACGATCACGCGGAAACTCGCCGAGGGCTGCAGGAAAAGCCCGGAGATTTGCGCGGTTCGCTTGCCCGCATCGTAGGTAACCTTGTGTCCGGCAAGAGCGCTTAAGGTCGTAGTGGCGGTTGCCACAAATGCTTCATAGTTTGCGAGATTGGTGGCATCGGTTGCCTTCACGGCCTCGTTAAAGGTGACCGCGATGCCAAACACGTCTGCGTTGGCAAATAGCGCGGTTGGCGGGGCGGAATCTGAATTTGACGCCTCGGTGGAATACCCATAACTCTTTGCCGCGATCGCGGTCCCGCTCATATTTTTTAAAGCGGCGCCGACAAGTGTCAACGTGAGATTTCCCGTGGCTCCGGCGGGCAATGGGTTGGTCGCGGTAAAGTGGCCTTCTTTGGCAACCGGATCATACGATACCGTACCCGGCAGGTTATTGCCGCCAAACGACAGCGTTACCGCAGTGCTGGTTGCCGTGCTCGGATCAAGGTAGTCATCGGTTGTGAACACGAAGTCAACCGCGTTCAGAGCAAGCGTGTTGCCCGGGGTTGGAAAGACCCCGACCACCGTGGGGGCAGTGTCATCCGCTCCTGCTCCGGTCGTGAATGTGGTCGAGTAGGACGTGGGCAGCGAAATACCGTTGCTCGATCTCACCCCACCGCCAAGCGTGAGAGTATATGAGGTATTTGCCGCAAGAGATGCCGGCACAAACGAGAGCAAGCTCGTGGTTGCGTCAAACGAGAAGTTTGACAAACTCACGGCGCCGCCTGAACTCGTGAGCCCGATATTTGCCGCAGACAGTGTTGTCTGATCCATCGTTGACTGGTTGAACTTCACGAGAATTTTCGCAAGATTGGTCGGTACGTTGGCGCCGCCGGGAAACGGCGTGGTGCCGGTCACCATGGGCGGTGTCGTATTGGTCTGGGTCTGGCCAGCGCCTCCGGTGGTAAACGTGATCGAGTAGGGCTGATTGCCCGCGGTGAAGTTGTCTTGATCAAGCTTAACTCCCAGCTGATCGCGCACGTTCGTGGACACGGTAAACGTATAGGTGGAATTGGCGCTAAGCGTGGTGGACAAAACGCACTTTGCCGACGGCTCAAAATTGCTCGGGAACGGATTGTATGTGACGCTGGTGCAGAGATTCGAGCCGCCGCCAGTGGTCAGCGTTACGGTTGTCGTGGCGGTAGCTGATACGAGCGTCGTGGTCGCAATAACCTTGTTAAATCCAAAACCGATAAAAGTCATATCAGGGGGTACCTGCGTCTGATTCGGCCCCGGAAATGAACCCTGCACCTGAAGATTTTGCATATCAACAAACCCCGAATGAAAAGGAAGCTCATGCGGGCTCATTGAATTTTGAGGATTCACATTGGAGCCGCTTTGTTCCACAAAGTCCCCGGCATCAATAAAATTTCCGTCGTTGTCAATACGGTTGTCCTTCAAATCATGGCCGTTTCCTTTGGTCGCGTCAAACCCACCCGGGGCCATGGACGCTGCGGTAACGCTCGTGGTGGCTTTGCGCTCATAGCTTTTATCATTGGCCAGATCAGGAGCCGCGACATTTGCGGGCAGGCCAGGCATCGTAGATGATGCCGCATTTCTCACGGGCTGGGCGCCCCAGGCAATACGATCAATCGAGGAGCTGGTCGCGTTTGCCGCCGCAGAGGAGGTAGCGAGCGAAAAGCCGGTATTGGTCAGAAGCGTGTTGCCGGAAAATGCGTAGGACGCGTCGGACGGCACAGAAGATCCGTCATAAAATTCAGAGCCGATCAGGAAATATCCCCGTGCAGGAATAATACGGTTGTAGTAGGTAAGGGTTTTTAACGCGGCCCCTCCGGATGAGTTGTAAATATAAAGATTCAGAGGCAGGCGGCTTAAGTCAATCGCCACATCCGAAGTATTGTACAGTTCAATAAATTCGTTTGCGGCATTTCCAGTGGTGCCAAGCCGTACTTCGCTGATTTTGATGGCGCCTGTCCGCTCCAGCGTGATCTTGCGAGCCCCGACAAAAGCGGTCCCGACAGCGCCGCCCGATGTCGTAATCCAATTTCCGGTGGTTGTCGCGTAGAGCGCCTGACCGTTTACCAGAACGGCGCTTGTGGTTGCGCGCGCAACCACATAGTAATCGGTCGCCATGGCGCCGACCGATCTTTGCGTAACATCAACCGTAATAGTGGCCGGGCTTGTCGTTGCCGGATCGGTTACGGCATTTACGCCGGTATTGAGCAAAATATCCTCGCTTGGTTGAAAGCCGAAGTGCGCGCCTGATTCGCGGTACAGGAAAAGGTTGTTGATCGCGCCGTTTGCCGGTCCGGCATTGAGGTTATTGGTGGTCGTTGTCGAGGTCACGGCTACGGCCACGCTCGTGAGCGTCTCACTTCCGGAGGATTGTTCCAGCTTAAACTGTATCAGCGGGATATACGCTCCGCCTCCGACCGTGGCATCTTGAAAGAGCGCGTCAATCGGGGGCCCGGCCACGGTGATTGCCGCGCGCGCCGTTGGCGCTATGACAAAAAAAACTATCCCGATGACCATCGGAACAAACCACAGAGAAAGCCTGCTCTTTGCCCAACTCCGAGATGAGATAGCGCGAGACGAGAAGAATAGTAAGCTTTCCATATGAGCAAGAGTGAGTGAAACCAAAGACGGCATGGTTGCGTTTTACTTTTCAGTACATGCGCAACTGAACGTTCACGGTTTCTCTCAATATTAATTAATGAATAATGAGTTTGATAAGAATTAAATAAACAAATGAGTCCGCTTCTCTTACGCTTAGGGATTAAGACAAGAGAATGTCCGGACGAATTTTGTATTATGTCCAGTATACGGGTAGACGCTATTTCACACAAATGCCCCGCCTGTGGATAACTTTAAATCCGGAAATTCGGATTCCGGAGATCGGATACTCAGAGATAAAAAACGTTTTGAATTCGTCTTCGCAGCTCCTCGGCTGACATTGATTGCCGGTAATGCCCCCTGATCACGCCGTTTTGGTCTATAAAAAGCGTCTCCGGCATGGTAAAACCGTTCAATGCCCGGTACAGCGCGTCATCACGGTCCGAAAGCAGTATGACCGGAGATACGTCCGGGCCCGATTCGCGCGTGATATCTCCAACCTGCTCGGCTGGCTCTCCCCGATGTATGGCAAGAAATACGATTTCCCGATCGTCTGCCAAAAACTCTCTTTGTACGGCAACATAGTTGGAAAGCTCATCTTTACAAAAAGAGCACCACGAAGCCCAGAGGATAGCCACTACCGGCTTCCCGCGAAAAGAGGACAGAGTCACTATCCGACCTTCAATGTCCTTGAGAACGCTCTCAGGCGCGGTAGTCCCGATCATCGTCGGGAAAGCCGATTTTTCCATTGTCGCGGCTTTCCGCATCAGAAAAAATACACCGACGCCAAAACTAAGAGCGGAGAGAACGAGTGTGCCGGCAACCACAGATTTGCGTTTGGTCATAAGCCCAAAAGCTCTTTCAACCGCCCTTGATCAAAGCCGATCACGATGGCAGCTTGTCCGTTATCTTGGCTGACCCGAATGACCGGCACCCCCATCTGTCCGGACATTGCGATCATTGCATCACGCGCTTCCGCATCTTCGGCCACATTCTTTTCCTCGTATGAGATAGCATGTTTGGCAAAAAACTCTTTTGCCATCTTACAATACACGCACGATGGCGTGGTGTAGATGGTTACTTTTGATTGTTTTGCTGTTGTATTCATATCAAAATGTCCTTTACCCAGCACCACTTTTGCGTTCAAAAGTGGTGCTGGGTTTACCGCGTCACCACACCTGGGCAATATCTCTATAGGTCACCACCACCAGCAAAAGGACAAGGACCGCGAATCCTGCCGCATGAATCTTGTTTTCCAGTTCCGGGTCCACCCTCTTTCTTTGTATCTTCTCCAGTATCACAAAAAGAATGCGTCCTCCGTCAAGCGCCGGGATGGGAAGCGCGTTCAAAACTGCAAGGTTGACCGACACAATTCCCACAAACTGCAGGAAGTAGGCGAATCCGAATTGCTGTGTCTCGTGTGCATACCGATAGATGCCAACCGGGCCGGAAACGGCCAGAGATTGAATATTTCCCAGCGCCAGTTCTTTTACGATAAACGCGAATCCCTGGAAAATGGCGATAGCGCTTCGCGCCAGGACATTGAGCCCTTCGATGGGAGCAAGATACCACGGCGTGCGTATGATCTCCAGGCGCGCCATAGCAATGCCGAGCGCTCCCTCGCCATTGGGCGCGGACACGCGGGGTGTTATTTTAATCTCATGAATATCTCCTGATCCGCGTTTGGCGACTAACGTGATCTCCTCGCCCAGGTACGCGCCAACAAAGTTTCGCACGTCGTCTTCGGACTCGATCCGCAGCGATACGTCTGTGGTTCGGATCTCGAGAATCTGATCGCCCATCTTGAGACCGGCCTTTTGCGCCGGAGAATCGGGCATGACCGCGATGATCGAGACGGGAATCTGATTCACGGAGTCACTCGCTCGCGGCACCCCAATGGCCGCTCCCGCGCTAAACATCACCCACGCAAGCGCCAGATTCATTCCCACGCCCGCGCCAAGCACCACGACCCGCTGCCACGCCGGACGCGAGGCAAAGCTCTGAGAGTCCTCTGCCCCTTCGCCGTGCTCCCCAAAAATCTTTACAAACCCGCCAAACAGCAACAGGTTGATTGAATAGCGCACCCCGTTTTTCATTCGCGAGATCAGCCGCGGCGGAAACCCGAGCCCAAACTCCTCAACTCTCATGCCCAGTTTCCGGCTGACAAAAAAATGCCCCCATTCGTGTCCCAGAATCAGAATGCTGATGGCGATAATAATGAAAATTAACGTGAGCATAAGAATAGTATGCTTTCCAGACTAAGTCTGGAACAGATTCCTATAATTCCAGGAAAACCATATATTCCACATTGCCCTTACCTCCTCTGATGGATGACTCCATCCGATCTACAACCTTCCAACCATTTTCCGCTGCCCATGCGAGAAAATTTTTAAGTATGGCCTCCCGCGCCGCATCATCTCTGACAATACCATGGCGCAACACTTTTGAGTTACGCGTCTCGTACTGGGGCTTGAGCAAAGCCACCACAGAACCGTACGGAGCCATGAGCCGCCTGACCGCAGGCAAGATATTTTCCAGCGGGATCAGCGACACGTCTATGGTAACAAGATCGGCCGCTTTAGGCAAACGCTCCAGATTCCGCACGTCAGTATGCTCCATGACCACTACGCGATTGTCCTCCCTGATCTTGGATGCCAATTTGCCTCGGCACGTATCGATCGCATATACCTTCTTCGCCCCGCGCCGCAACAATACTTCCGTAAATCCACCGGTCGCGGCGCCGATATCCGCGCATACCCTGTCTGAGACATCAATACCAAATTGTTCCAGCGCCGCGTCCAGCTTAAGCGCCCCTCTGCCCACATATCTGTCTCCGCCGCGGACCTCTATCCGATCCCCGGACGCGACACATTGCGCCGGAGAAATCGCCTTTTGCCCGTTCACCAACACACGCCCTTCGGTAACGACAACAAACGCGGATCGCGCGTCAACAACATACCCGTGCTGCATTAAAAAATCATCTAGCCGCTGCTTCTTCATACATCCACTACCTGATTTGCCCGCCCATAGTCCCTTGAACGGCTTATCAGCCGCGAAGCGTGGCAGTGAAAGGGACTATGGGCGGGCAGAGTTCTACACGCTCATAATCTCGTTCTCTTTTGCCTCGGCAATCCTTTCGATCTTTTGATTCATCTCATCAATTACTTTTTGCGCCTCGCTCCGCTCGCGGAATTTCTCATCCTCGCTGATCTCTTTCTGTTTTTCGCGGCCGTCAATCTCGCGCAGTGCCTCCTCCCGCGCCTGGCGCACCCTGATCCGCGCCTCCTCCACGAATTTCCCCAGCGCCTTGACGAGCTCGCGACGCCGCTCCTCGGTCAGCGCAGGCACCGCAAGCCGTATCGCATCCCGATCCGTGATCGGAGCAAGCCCCAAGGTGGATGACTGGATTGCCTTCTCAATCTGCTGCACCGCCTGCTTGTCCCACGGCTGTATCAGAAGAGACCGCGGCTCGATCGTCGAGATCGCCGCAATGGCTTTGAGCGGCGTCTTGGTCCCGTAATAATCCACCTCCAGATCCTCCACCAGCGCCGAAGTTACGCGGCCGGTCCGAATCCCAGCAATCTCCCCGGCCAACCCCTCGAGAATATGATCCAATTTTTGTTTAAGTTCCTGCACAGTTACAGTGTAACAAAAAAATCCTTATGACTCAACAACGCACCCTAATCGTTGAGTAAAGTGTTGAATCCCACTGCACACATCTGTATACATTATGGACCCCGAAAACCTTTTCTCGATCATCCCCCTGATTCCAGCTTTTCTACTTCCCCACAAACGCGAACATGAAGTTGGGGTAGAGGGGGTGGATGGCGATGCCGCGGATGCGCATGGCGGTCGGGAGCATGCGGGCGTTCCAGGTTTTGCCATCGTCGTCGGTGCGGTAGAGTTCCGAACCGATGCCGGTAAAGACGGTTGCGCTTTTTTGCGGATGCGCGGCAACAGCAGTTACGCTGATCGCGGAAGGGTAGACCAAGGTCTCGATGCGGCCCCAGTTAAACCCGCCGTCAAGCGAGCGATAGAGGCCCTCAACCGCGCCGATGAAGACGCGCGCAAAATTGCGTGGATCAATCGCAAACGTTTCAATAGCGGCTGGCAACTGACCCGAGGCGCCGGATCGTGAATCCGAAGAACCGGAGATCGGGCCGAAGAAAAGCGGCTTCTGAGGAAATCCCTGGATCGGAGGCGGAATCAGGCCAAACCCGCCGACCGAGCCGGCAGACCCGCCAATACCGCCGCTTTCCAGTCCTTGCCCGAGTTCAACCCAATTCTCGCCTTCATCGAAGGTTTTCCTAAGCCGCCTGCTTGAATCCACGGCGTACATCTCTGCAAAAAAACCTGGGTTTGCCGCAACGCGCACCATTGCCTCGCCAAACCAACGCGCAACGCTCCACGTCTTGCCGCCGTTGCGCGATATGAGCACCCCGCCCTGTCCAGTTGCGATGACGACGCGATTGACGTCGGTCGGAGATACAAAGATGTCATATACCGGGATATGGTCCGGCGCCACAAAATATACTTCGCGAAATGATGCACCGCGATTATCGCTTCGCAACACCCTGCCCTTTTTGTTTTGGAAAACCGCGATGTAGAGCACGTCCGGGCTCGACGTGCTCATGGCAATGCGGTACACGTCGGCATTGGGCTCGAGCAGTTTTGCCGAATCGTTCATCTTCTTCCAGGTGACGCCCCGATCCGTACTTCTCCAAAGGCCGTTGGCTTTTGCCCCAAGGTACATCACGTCCGGATTCAGCGTATCAAACGCCACATGCAGCGCCTGGCCCGGAGCCGACACGCCCTTGCCTTGTTCAAACATAACGCCGTCCCAGTGTGCGCCCTCATCCGCAGAGCGCAACACGACGCCGCTTGCGCCGGACCCGCCGCTCGAGCCAATCGGAAATACTGATACTCCCGCCATCCATAAAAAGATGGGGGAAAGAATCAAGATCACGACGATCGCGACAATGATCCCGAAACTTGTTTTGATTACAGACATATATCACTTTTTCCCTATTGCCAGAAGCAGCGCATCAAGACCGAGACGGGTCTGGGCATTTGACGTCTCGAGCATATATGCTACCCGGTCAAGATGCTTGATGCTTCCAATATACTCACGAATACCGCCATCTGCAACATGCGCGAGCAGCGAACGGCGCAGCAGCCCATACAAGTGCGCGATCATGCGCATGACCGCATCCCGATCTCCCGCAATCCGCTCGCTTAACCCAAACGCCTCGCCAATATGCCCGGCTACAAGGCATCGTTCAAGATCGCGGAGTAGTTGTTCTTCGCGCGCCAGAACACTTTTATCTTGGAGAAGTTCGAGTAAAACACCAGGCCGTCCACCCGAAAGCATCAGGAGCAGATCAATTTCTGGCACAGGAATCTTTTGTTCCGCAAGATATTCCCGCAGCACAGTATCAGGAACAAGCGAGAAGCTGATATTCACGGCGCGTGAAATAAGAGTTGGCACAAGCAGATCGCGGCTCAATGCGATCAAAAAAATCACCGTACGCGATCCCGGCTCCTCGAGCAATTTTAAAAATGCGTTTGCGGCCTGGTCGCTCATGTGTTCGCTATCGTTCACAATAAGCACACGCCATGTATCGCCGTTCGGCGCGAGCGTCCACATGCGCTTGATCTCTCGAATATCTTCGATGGGAATTTCTTTTCGTACCTCCTTTTCCGAAACCAATGTATGCTCCCGGTCAATGAGCACCACCTCCGCTCCCAACCCCTTCGCAAACTCCTGCGCCACAGTCAACTTCCCCACGCGCTCGGGCCCATAGAAAAGATACGCGTGGGCCAACTTTCCATTTTCCCGCGCCCGCTCCAAATACGCGATTTGTCGAGTGTGCCCGAGAATCATGCCATACCAATATGTTTTTTGATCTCCCCTATCACATAGGAAGGATTTTCGTAGAGGATGGTATGCCCGCCTTTGAGCATGACAAATTGTACTTTTGGATTCACGGCTTTTATCTTTTTGTGAAGTCCCTGTGCGATGCGAATATGCGCAATCCCGCCCCCTTCTACAAGAGTATGCTCTTCTCCATCTCGCTCTCCCCATAACATCAAGACCGGACATACCGAATAATCCACACTCATGGACGGCTGCTGTGTTCTTAACGAATGATAGAGCGATGCAACAACATGATAGGTCATAGATCGGAGCCGTTCCGGATACGTTTCAACCGCATCCCAGACGAGAGTATACTTCCGCCATAATCTCTTGATAATCCATCGCGTAATCTTCTTAGAAATCATGGGCAATAATGTTCCACCAAGCGTAAGGAGAATGATTTGAATCCAGATAATACGCCATGTACGCGGGATAGGCATGGTGGGTATCACGGTATCGGTGAGTATCAGGTAACTGATATTGTACGAATATTTCTTCAGATACCCATGCGCGGCATGTCCGCCAAATGACTGCGCCATAATAATCGGTTTTGCGGTATCAAGATTTTCTTGCACGAGTACCTGGTGTATCACGTCAGCACATTGTTCAGGGAGATTTGTGTACGAATACAGAGGATCGGAACGACCGAACCCAGGCTGCTCCGGCGCAATGACATAAAAATATTTTGCCAGTTCCTTCACCACATCATGAGATTTGATTCCCCACGGAGCTCCATGCAAAAATACAAGAGGTGTTTCTCCCCGCTTGCCCGCGGTAACATAATAGATGCGCGCGCCGTCAAAATGAATGACGTGATTGGATAATTGCATAGACTCAATCTCATCTCTTGTAAATCTTATCCCTCCGATCAATATATTCTACGACGATGCGATGATCAGACCACTCTATTTTATACACCACTCGCCAGTCGCCTACGCGAAGTTTAAAAAAATCGCTCCATTCGGCAGCGAGCGGAGCGGGAGTGAGCGAAGTAAAATTTTCTATCAACCATTCAACTTTTTCTATGACCCTTCTGCGGATCGGGGAATCAAGTTCGGCAAGATCCTGCGCTGCTTCTTTTGAAAAATGAAGCACCCATTGGGACATATTATGTAAAAGCGCATCTTTTTTTGATTTCGGACAACGGTATTATCCTCGTCTTTTGCATCCGCGCGCGGCGGAGACGGCTTTTCGCTTTTTCACTCAACTCCAAGCCAAAATCAGGATCATTCAGAACCTCAAAAATCATCCCAGCAATAAGGGCTTTTATTTCGTTCATCGCCAGAGATTTTGAGTCTGTTCGAACACCCATAGTACCAGTATACTCGCACTCTGCATCGAGAGTCAAGCGTCGAATACTACCTCTTGCTCATAATGCTCCGCTTGTACACATCCAAATGCTCGAGCACGATGCCGGCGCCTTTTACTACGCACAGAAGCGACTCTTCGGCAACGTGTGCGGGAACGCCGGTCTCCTGCAGGACAAGCCCGTCTATGTTTCGCAAGAGCGAGCCGCCTCCGGTCATGACAATGCCTTTATCCATGATGTCGGCGGCAAGTTCGGGCGGGGTTTCGTGCAAGACCGACTTGATGGCGCGGATGATCTCGTCGAGTTCGTCCGCGATCGCGGCGGTGACCTCCGGCGAGCGCAGCTCGATGGTCTTGGGAAGACCGCTCATAAGATCCCGGCCGCGGATCTCCATAACCAGACGCTCATCTTCACTGGGAATCGCCGAGCCGATGTTAATTTTTATTTCCTCGGCGGTGCGATCCCCGATCGCAAGATTATAATTTCGTTTGATATGTTCGGTGATGGCGGCGTCAAGCTTGTTGCCCGCGACTTTCACGGATGTGGCCGCCACGATCCCGCCCAGCGATATTACGGCAACGTCGGATGTGCCGCCGCCGATATCCACTACCATGTGCCCGGCGGGCTCGTTGATCGGAATGCCCGCGCCAATCGCGGCAAGCACCGGCTCTTTCACCACATACGCGGCTTTTGCCCCAGCATGCATGGCAGCCTCAATCACGGCGCGCCGCTCCGTGGACGTGACACCTGCCGGCACCGAGATCATGACCTCGGGCCGAAACAGGCGCATCGAACCGGACGCCTTGTCGATGAAGTAGCGCAACATTGCCTCGGTCACGCGATAGTCCGCGATCACGCCGTCGCGCAAGGGTCGGTACGCGACAATGGTTTCCGGGGTACGGCCGATCATGTCGCGCGCCTCGTTGCCCACCGCCAATACCGTGTTGTCGTCCGAAGACACCGCAACCACCGATGGCTCGTTCACCACCACGCCGCGCCTCGGCACAAAGACGAGTGTATTCGCCGTTCCCAGATCAATGCCTATTTTTCGGATGAACATAAAGTGAAAATTTCAAAATCCAAATTTCAAATGACGAAAAGGATCGCACACTTTTTGGATTTTGAACTTTATTTGACATTTGGAATTTGTCATTTGTCATTCTCTGACATCCGTTGAATATCCGCTCCCACTGCCCGTAGCCGTTCTTCAACCTGCTCATACCCGCGGTCAATATGATTTACGTTCGAGATGATCGAACGGCCGTTTGCGACCAGCGCGGCCATCACCAAAACCATGCCCGCGCGCAAGTCAAAACTCTCTACTTCGCATCCGGTAAGCACGGCCGGGCCCGTGATCAGGGCGCGATGCTGGTCCAATATCTCGCACGAGGCCCCCATCTTTTGCAATTCCGGAATATAGCGCTGCCGACCTTCATACATCCAATCGTGTATCAGCGATGTTCCCTCGGCCTGCGTTGCGAGCACAGAGAACGGCGGCACGTGATCAGGTCCCAGTTTTGGATACAATCCGGATTGGATTCGAAAACTTCTGTATCCTCCGGCCGGCTTCATGATCTTCAAGCTTTCTTCATCGTAACTGAATACCACGCCCATCTTTGCCAACTGCAGAAAAACGGCGTCCAGATATTGAGGAGCGATACCATGCAGCAGGATTTGAGATCTGGTTGCCGCGGCCAGCGCCGCGAAACTTGAAATTTCAACTTCATCCGGGTCAATGCGATATCGCGCTCCGCGCAACCGCTTCACCCCGTTGATCTCTATGCGCACGAGATCGCGAAATCGGATATCAGCTCCCATTGCCTGCAAAAAGAGTACGGTCTCCTGAACCTGCGGTTCTATCGCTCCCAGTGAGATAATTGTCTTTCCCGGCGCGAGGACAGCGGCGAGAATGGCGTTTTCAGTGCCGGTCGCGCTTGGTTCGTCCATCACAAAAGATTTGCCCGCAAGATTACCGCCATCGATCTCGATGATCTCCCGTTCGCGAATCACCGCGCCAAGCTCCTCAAACACCCGAAAGTGCGCGGTAAGCGGACGGGCGCCGATCGCATCTCCGCCCGGGTATGGAATTTCTACGCGCCGCAGCCGCCCCAGCAGCGCCCCGGCAAGCACAATTGATCCGCGTAATTTCCTCGAGAGCGCGGCATCGGGAGCGCAACCGGATAATTCGCGTGCGTGCAGATTCAGGATATGACCCTCTTTGTCCCATGCAACCCGCACGCCCAGCTTTTCCAGTATTTCAATAATGACAACCACATCCTGAATCAGCGGCACGTTTTCCAGCACGCATGGCTCGTCGGTCAACAGACACGCCGCGATCAAAGGAAAAGCGGCATTTTTGGAGCCGCTGATCGCGATGTCGCCCTGAAGCGGCTTTCCTCCGTGAATGACAAATGAGTCTGACATGTGTCTATCATACGCATTTCCGACTTCTTTTCAAGTGACCGATTTCCTGCTATGGTGAGAGCGCTTACGTAGTTTGTGTCATTCCCGCAAAAGCGGGAATCCAGAAAAAATGAGCGCTGGATTCCCGATCAAGTCGGGAATGACAATATCATGACCCTACGAACCCGCCGAATTTTATTTTTTCTCCTGCTCGCCGTTTTTCTTGTTCTTGCCCCGCTTATGGTAGTATACTCGTTCGGGCTTACGATCAATTTCGAGAAAAAGGCGTTGGAACAGACCGGAAGCATATTTATTAAATCTCGGACTCCTCAAACCAGCATTTTTTTGAATGGCGCACTTGCGAAAGAGACGTCCTTTTTTTCGGGTAGCGCGCTTCTGACCGGTATCATGCCTGGCGCTTATCTGGCGCGCATTGAAAAGGCGGGGTATCAGCCGTGGTCGCGCATCATTACGGTATCGCCCGCACTGGTAACCGAACTTCGCAATGTGCTGCTCATCCAAAATAGGATTGACGTCGCCACATCGTCCTCCCTTGAACTCGACATACTCAAAGACGCAACGTCTTCTCCCATTCAGAATCGGCTTGTCCTCAACAAGCAGGGTGTGTTGACCGAACGGGTCGGTAAAACCAAGCTGACGCTCGCCTCCCGCGTGCATGCATTCGAGGTCCTGGGCGGACGCATCTACGCAATCGACACCACAGGAGCCCTGATGCAAATCAACCCGATAAGCGGCGAAGTCAAGATGCTTGGCAGTCCCGGAATCTCGCTTGCCTCAACGTCGATCCGCTTTCTCGGGTCGCCCGGCGGCGGCATCGCGATCCTTGACGCACGTGGAGATCTTTTCCTGTATCAACAAGGGAAGGAATTTGCGGCCATCGCGCGCAACGCACGCTCTCCGCATTTTGACCTGACCGGAGAGAAAATCCTTTTTATAAAGGGGCAGGAGGTGCGTGTGATGTGGCTTGAAGACAATCGCTACCAGCCCTTTCAGAAAAAATGGACCGAAGAGCGGATCCTCCGGATTTCCTCTCCTATCCGCGATGCCATGTGGTGGTATGGCGATAATGCGCACATTGCCATACGCACCGACGACGGCATTTTCCTGACCGAACTCGACGGCCGCGGCGGCAGGAGCACGGTGGAAATATACCCCGGCCCGGTGCACGAAATACTCACCATTCCCGATTCTCCCGCGTCTAT
>CAYVMH010000006.1:13784-15169 GCA_964452595.1 uncultured Candidatus Saccharibacteria bacterium | reverse complement strand
ATGAGTAATCAAATTCCACCGGATGCGAAACACGTCGAGAAAGACTTGGCCGTAGGCCTGGAGCGTCACCTTGCTGTCTGGATCAAACTTCCATCTGACCGGTATGATAGCAATGCGATATCCCAGTTTACGCGCAAGCGCAAGCACCTCAATGTCGAAAGCCCACCCTTGAATGCGCTCGCGGGAGAAAATGTCTTGAGCCGCTTTTGCGCTAAACGCCTTGAATCCGTTCTGCGTATCCCAGATGCCCCACACGCCGAATATCTGGATGATCATATTGCCCGCGTTGCCCATGATCTCCCGAAGCATCGGCTCTTTGATGTCGCGCGAGGCGCCCGGCGCGTCTTTGGCATTGCGTGAAGAAATCACCACGTCGTATCCTTCGCGAAACAGCGGTTCCATTGCGTCAAAGTACTCGGGAGCGGTGGAGTTGTCCGCATCGGAAAAAAGCCGTATGTCCCCCTGCGCCTCAAGCATGCCGAGCCGCACGGTCCATCCCTTTCCCTTGTTCACCTCCCCGATCATGCGGAGATTCGCAATTTCGGATTTCATCCGTTCGACCACCTCGCGAGTCCGGTCCGTAGACGCGGAATCAACGGCCAGGATCTCATACCCGCCCGCGATATTCTTGGCACGTAAATACCTGTCCACTTCGTGAAGTGTTTTCTCAATGCGGTGCTCTTCATTGTGCATCGGAATGATCCAGGAAAGATACATGAGCGATTTTCAATTTTCAATTTTCAAATGTTTGAAAATTGAGTCATTGGAAATTGATTGGAAATTAGAAATTGGTACTTGAAAATTATTTGTCTGCGCTTCGCTTATCCAAATATGATTGCAGGATGAGCGCCGCTGATGATTCATCAACGTGCTCCTTGGCCACCCCGGCGTCTGTCGCCATCCGGCTCGAGAACATTTCGTTTTCAAACTCGACAGGGAGACTGATTTTGGCCGCAAGCTCTTTTGCAAACTCCCGCACGCGTTCCGATTCTTCGGTCTCTCGTCCGTCCAACCCGAGCGGCATTCCGACTACGATCGCCGCGTCAACCTTTTCACGTTTGATCACTGACAGAATCTGATCAAACATAAATATATTCCCACGCCGATGAATAATACCATGCGGAAACGCAATACTTCCCCCCGCATCAGAAACCGCCACCCCGATCCGCTTCATCCCATAGTCTATCCCAAGATACCGCATGGACCCATTGTACCAGCACAAAACAAAAAAGCAATCTATGGTGATTGAAGTCTCACTTCGATCATTTCGCGGTTAAGACCTCGGCGCCGTCTCTGGTTACCGCGATCGTGTGCTCAAAATGAGCGGCGAGGGAGCCGTCGGCGGTTTTATAGGTCCAGCCGTCACCCTGCAATACCACGCGCCA
>CAYVMH010000006.1:9010-13684 GCA_964452595.1 uncultured Candidatus Saccharibacteria bacterium | reverse complement strand
AATACCCAGATCAAGCGATTCTTTGGTGGCAATTATTATGCGTTCGATCTCGCCGGAAACTTTTCCTATTCCAATCGTAATCGCCATATCGGTGACCATAGAAAGCGGGATACCGGATGCTGGATGCCGGAGGATTCTGGTTCTATCTCCCATTTCCGGCTTCCAGTTTCCAGTTCCGCGATTTCCAGGGTACCACATGCCAATATCCAGACTCACTATATCGCCGTCATGCAAAATCTTGTCTTTGGCTGGGATCGCGTGCACCACCTCGTCGTTGATCGAGGCGCATAGGGTAGCCGGGTATGGAGCGCTCACACCCGAAACCCGGTATCCCTTGAACGAAGGAGTGCCGCCGGACTCCACAATCAGTTTCTCTGCAAGCAGATCGAGCTCAAATGTTGAAATGCCGGGAGCAGCGGCGGCGGCAACCCGTTCTAAAACAAGCGCGAGTCGCCGTCCGCCCTCGCGCAGAATATTAATCTCTTCTTTTGTCTTTATGGTAATGGCCATTTGTCTCCAAGCCGTTCGCCGAGCATACGATCAATCTGTTTCCAAACCATATCAGGCGATACGTTTCCATCCACGGAAATCAGACGTCCGTGTTCTTCGTAGTAGTCAATCACAGGCATAACATCTTCATAAAAAAATTGCATCCGACTGCGGATCGCCTCCGGCGTATCATCGGCCCGACCGCCGCCACGATTGAGCAGGCGGCGAATCGCCTCCTCTTCGCTCACATCAATATAGATGCAGACCGGCAACGGTCTGCCGTGCCACGACAAAACATTATCAAGAAATTTTGCCTCCACCATGCGCCGCGGCGTACCATCACCGACAATGTGCTTGTCCGCATGACCATGCTCGACAATTTCGCGAAGCCAGACAAACATTGAAAACCACCACGGATAAAGTTTTCCCTTCTCGTCAATTGACAGTCGGGTAATCTCGGTCGTCGAATTTTTGAGCATTAACAACTCGCGTAAAAACCTGCCGGTCTCCATATGAAAAACGCCCTGCGGCTCAAGCCGCGCAAGCATAAATTTAGCCTGCGTGCCCTTCCCGCACCCGGACCGCCCCACGAAACAAAAAGTGAATTTATCGTTCATATTCGTTCGTACTCGCGCGTCACGAGCTGAGCATCAATCTGCTTTACGGTTTCGAGCACGACCGAGACTACGATCAGAAGCGCGGTGCCGCCGAGCGTCAACGACTGAATACCGAATACCCCCTGCACCGCCAGAGGCAACACCGCAACGACGCCGAGGAAAAGCCCGCCGGCGAGCGTGATGCGATTGAGAATATATGAGAGCATTTCCGAAGTGGGTCTGCCGGGCCGAACCCCGAGAATAAAACCTCCCTGTTTCTGAATGTTTTCGGCGATTGAGTTCGGATCAAAGGTGACCGCGGTATAGAAATACGTAAACGCGAAGACGAGCACGAAGTAGATCAGGCCGTAGACAAGTTGGTTGTTCAGGATTTCGAGGAGCGTGGTCGAAATTTTCTGGAGTATGGGATTGGACGCCCCCGCAAGAAAACTGCCGACGAGTCCGGGGAATAATAATAAAGAGATCGCAAAAATGATCGGGATGACCCCTGCCTGATTCACCCGCAGGGGAAGATGCGTGGACACTCCTCCATACATTCGCTGTCCGCGGATCCGCTTTGCGTAGGAGACCGGAATATTGCGAGTTCCTTCGGAGACGATGACCACGCCCGCGATGACCGCGAGTGAGACTGCGAGAAACGCCAGATATATAGGAAGTTTGTCCGCGGTGAATGTGAATAATTCCTGCTGCAAATCGCGCGGGATGCTTGCAACAATACCCGCGAATATGATGAGCGAGACGCCATTGCCGATCCCCTTCTCGGTGATCAACTCACCAAGCCACATGAGCAGTAAGCTGCCTGCGGCGGCAACGATCATGTTGGTGGCATAGCCGAATACGCCGATGTCGCCGATTACATTCTGGCGCGCAAGCAGGACCAGCAGACCGTAGGATTGCAGCAATGCCAAAGGCACCGCGAGCAGGCGCGAGTACTGATTGAAGCGGGCGCGTCCGGCCTCACCCTCTTCCTGGTACATTTCTTTGAAGCGCGGTACAACCATGGTTAAGAGCTGCATGATGATGGATGCCGTGATAAAGGGCCCAACGCCGAGCATGACGATCGAAAGATTGTCGAGCGCGCCGCCGGAAAAAATGTTGAAAAGTCCAAAAAACTGGTTTCCGGCAATAAAATCCTTGAGACGCGCGATATCCACTCCCGGAACCGGAATCGCGGCCGCAATACGGAAGAGCACGAGTACACCCAGTATGAAGAGCACCTTTTTGCGAAGGTCCGGAATCCTGAACAACATGGTGAGTTTCTCAAGCATTTTGGTTCAGTTTTTCCGCAACAGATTTTGAAAATAAAACGCCGCGGAACGTGAATTTTTTATTGACGGCTCCCCTACCCAGAATTTTTATATTCGGTATTCTGCCTTTTTTCTTTTGGATCATGCCGGCATCGAGCAGCGTTTCTGGAGAAATGAGATCGCCGGATTTCATTTTTCGCTCAAGCGCGTCGAAATTGATCACGACCGGGCGCTCCTGAAATGATTTGAAGCGATAGCCGCGAAGCTTTGGGATGCGCTTGAGCGTATCGCGTTCCTCGGGACGACGCTTCCCTCCGGCGCGGGCAAGCAGTCCTTTGGTTCCGCGTCCGGAAAATGTCCCGCGCTTGCCGCCGCGACCGACACGGCGAGACGCGCGATTCTGATGCTTTGGTTGTATCTGATGTAATTGCATAGCCATATAACCTATTTTCCATTTTCCAGACTAAGTCTGGAACGCATTCCAGACTTAGTCTGGAAAATGATCTTTCTGTCTCAATGTCTTCAACGCCTCCATAGTCGCGCGGGCATTATTGAGTTTGTTCGGCGTGCGACTGAGAATTTTTGCCGTGATGTGGCGGATTCCGGCAAGGTCCGCAACAATGCGGATCGGCCCGCCCGCCACAAGGCCGCGTCCTTCCTGCACGGGTTTTAGTAGAACGCGCGCGGCGGAAGATTTCCCCTCAACTTCGTGCGGGATCGTTTTGGTTTTCGTAACGGCGACCATGAGCATGTTTTTTTTCGCTCCTACCACGGCTTTTTCCACGGCGCTGGATACATCGGCGCCCTTGCCCACGCCAAGCCCGACTTTTCCGTTGCGGTTGCCAATGACTACCGACGCGCGAAAACTGAATCGTCGGCCGCCTGCCACCACGCGCGCGGTCCTGCGAATATCCAAAACCTTCTGATCATATTCAGATTTTTCCCTTCTATGTCCTGCTCCTTGTCTTCGCTCGCTTGGTTGACGCATCATAATGATCAGAATTTCAGCCCTCCTGCGCGCGCGCCTTCCGCCACCGCCTTGACAATGCCATGATACCGGTATCCGCCGCGATCAAACACCGCCGCGCTGATTTTTTTCTCACGAGCCTCCCCCGCAATTTTCTCGCCGATCGTGGCGGCCGTGGCAGTGCGTGGGCCAGACAGATCGCGAGTGCCGAATGCGGCAAGCGTATGCCCGGTCTCGTCATTGATCAACTGCACCCATACATAGCGGTTCGACCGAAACACCGAAAGCCGCGGGCGAATGCCTGTTCCTTTGACCCGGCTTCGAACGCGCCGGCGCCGATGTGCTCGTTTTTCCCTGTGCGTACCCGTTTTCATAATAAGGAATAGCTATGTGCCAGACTTCTTGCCCTGTTTTCTTCGAACCGCCTCGCCGCGGTAGCGAATGCCCTTGCCCTTGTATGGCTCGGGCTTTTTGAACGCGCGGATCCGCGCGGCGACCTCCCCGACCTTGGCCTTATCAGCGCCGGATACGGTGATGACATTGCGCTCGACGTGGAACTGAATTCCTTTGGGTGCTGCCACGCGGACCGGATGGGAAAACCCGAGCTGCATGGCAAGCCCCGCGCCCTCCATGGCAACACGATAGCCAATCCCCTCAACCTCGAGCTTTTTCTCGAATCCTTGAGTGACCCCCTCCACCATATTGGCGACCAGCGAACGATACAGCCCCCACAATGCAGCCGATTTTTTGGTCTGGGCATGAGGCCATACCCGCGCCTCGTTGTTTTCAAGAGTGATCTGCATATCAGGATGCAGGAGCAGCGACAACTCTCCCTTTGGTCCCGTAACCGTGATCGAACGATCCGCAATCGTCATGGTCGCGTTCGTCGGAACGGGAATTGGTTTTTTTCCGATTCGTGACATGCCAGTGTGATTAAAATTTATGAGCCCCGTTGGACAAAGCCCTTACCAGACCTCCGCGATAAGCTGTCCTCCGACTTTTTCTTTACGCGCCTCTGCGCCCGAGAGTATTCCTTTCGGAGTCGTCAGCAAAATAATGCCTCCGCGCGGCGCGCGATGAAGATCTTGATATGACGCGTAGAGGCGTCTGCTCGGTTTCGAGATCAGCTTCACTTGCGTAATCGCCGCTCTGCCTTCCGGATACAGCAGCCGCACGTCAAGAACCTTTCGCACCCGCTTGCCCTTGCGCTCACTCATTCCCACCATGCCGGAGCGCTCAAGCGCGCACGCAATCTCGTGCTTCATTCGTGAATAGGGCATGCGGACTACCTCGAGTTTAGCAGCCTGCGCATTCTTGATGCGGATAAACATGTCTGATATAGGATCGTTCATAA
>CAYVMH010000006.1:2976-8910 GCA_964452595.1 uncultured Candidatus Saccharibacteria bacterium | reverse complement strand
CTACCAACTTGCTTTCTTAATCCCGGGAATTTCTCCGCGGTTCGCGAGCTCGCGAAAGCATATCCGGCACAGGCCAAAGTCTCCCAGATAGCCGCGGCCGCGACCGCACCGAAAACAACGGCGCACAAGCCTCGACTTGAATTTCGGCTTTTTAAGCGCCCGTGCGATGACCGATTTCTTTGCCATAACTCTGGATCCTAGATTTTAGCGTCCGGACTCTGGAGGGGAAACCCGAGCAGGCGCAGGAGTTCAATACCCTCTTCGCGCCTGCGCGCCGTAGTCACCACGGTCACTTCAAGTCCAAAAAGAAAGTGGTAGTCCTCGCCCATCATTTCAGGAAATATGATATACTCCTTAACGCCAATAGTCAAATTGCCGTTTTGATCAAATGACTTCTCGTCGAGTCCCCTGAAGTCCCGTGTGCGCGGCAGTCCTACATCAATGAGACGCGAGAGAAAGTCATACATGCGCTTCCCCCGCAGCGTGACCTGATAGCCGATGATCAGACCTTTGCGCGTCTTAAACGAGGCAATTGCTTTCTTGGCGGCCCGGGCGGCCGATTTCTGACCGGTAATGAGCATGAGGTATTTTTGCACCTCTTCGTGCTGTTTATCATCCCGTGTGCGCCCTGCCCCCACGTGCACCACCACTTTTTCGATCTTGGGGATTGCCATCACATTGGTCAGACGCAAGTGTTTTTGCAATGCAGGTCTTACTTCCTTTATATATTTTTCGCTGAGATTCGGCATAGAAAAAATTATATTCCGGCTCCGCACTTTTTGCAGATGCGCCGCTTCCGGCCTGGTCCGTCAATGGCATACCCGACACGGGTCGGCTTTGAACAGGCCCCGCAGACTACCATGACGCGGCTCATCCGGAGCGGCGCCGGGATCCTGACCAACTCTCCTTTCTGCCCCTGGCTGCGCGGTCGAACATGCTTCTTCTTCATATTCAGATTTTCGATCACGATGCTCGATCGGGTCGGCAAAACCGCAAGCACCTTTCCTTGTTTGCCCCTATCGTTGCCCGAAATGATTCTTACGTTATCGCCTTTTTTGATCTTCATGACATGGACTATCATTCCAGACTTAGTCTCCAGGGAGACTAAGTCTGGAATGATTTCGCCTTTATACTACGTCCTGCGCCAGCGAGATGATCTTGGCGTACCCGCGGTCCCGCAACTCACGCGCTACGGGTCCGAAAATGCGCCCGCCTTTGGGATTGACGCCATCCACAATCACCGCTGCGTTGTCGTCAAAACGAATGTATGAGCCGTCAGGCCTGCGATAGGGCGCCCGGGAGCGCACGATTACCGCGCGCACCACGTCTTTTTTCTTTACGGCCTTGCGCGGCTCGGCGATTTTCACCGAACCAACCACCACGTCTCCCAATCGGGCGTATCTGCGACGGGTACCGCCCAACACCTTAATTACCTGGAGCAATCTTGCCCCGGAGTTATCAGCGATTTTTAGCATTGATCGTGTCTGGATCATAAGTATATCAAGTTTTCCAGTTTCCAGACTAAGTCTGGAACGTGTTCCAGACTTAGTCTGGAAAGGACTCCTCTTCGGCTATGGTTGGTAATCGTTTTACGAGCGAGACCACCTTCCATCGTTTCTCTTTGGACAACGGCCGCGTTTCCTGGATGATCACGATATCTCCTATCTGAAATTCGTTGTGCTCATCATGCGCCTTGAATTTTTTTGAAACGCGGCAGTACTTCAGATATTTCGCGTGCTTGCGCAAACGATTCACCCGCACCACTACGGTTTTTTTCATCGTGTTTGCGGTTATGACCCCCTGTAGTCTTCTCATGATGTGGTCATTCCAGACTTAGTCTCCTTGGAGACTAAGTCTGGAATGTTGTGCAGAGTGAGGATGCGCGCGACATCCTTTTTCAGACGCGCCTGCTCTTTGACGTTTTTGACTTTTTTCTGACGAAGCAAAAAACGGAGATTGTCAATCCGGGCGCGGCATTCGCTCAAAAGTTTGGCAAGCTCGACTGGTGATTTTTGCTTTAATTCCGCGATCTTCATATTATTCTTTTATAATGAATCGGGTCTTGACCGGAAGTTTATGTGCCGCAAGACGCATTGCCTCGCGCGCAGCCGCCAATGCGACGCCATCCATTTCAAACAAGACGCGGCCTGGCCGGATGGGAACAACATAGTGATCTACGGCTCCCTTCCCTCCGCCCAGGGTCACCTCGGGCGGTTTTTTGGTGATTGGCTTGTCCGGAAACACGCGGATCCATACTTTGCCGCCGCGTCGGATCGATCGCGTCATGGCGCGGCGCGCCGCCTCGATCTGGCGCGCGGTCAGCCAATACGGCTCCAGACTCTTCAATCCGAACATGCCGAATGCCAAACGGCTTCCGCGCGTCTCATCACCCTTGCCGGCGCCTTTCTGCCATTTTCGATGTTTGACCTTCTTTGGTTGAAACATAATCGCTTCGCTCAAACACAAAATTCAAAAATCAAAAGTAGAGTTTTATTTTGTAATAACCCGTAGCCACTTTTGAATTTTAACCTGTAGTTTTGCATTTTGAATTTTAACTTTTGACTTTGTCCTCAAATACGTCTCCTTTATAAATCCAGACCTTAACTCCAATGGTTCCATATGTGGTGTGCGCTGTCTTCTCCGCATAGTTGATCGCAGCCCGGATCGTCTGGAGAGGGATCCTGCCCTTTTTCCCCCACTCATAGCGCGCCATCTCCGCTCCATCAAGACGGCCCTTGAGCGCTATGCGCACTCCTTGCACCTCCCGGGAGTTTGAAATCTTCTCAAGCGCCTGTTTCAACACCCGTCGGAACGGAATGCGTTTCTCAATATCATCAACGATCATTTGTCCCGCGATCGCCGCATGCGTCTCCGGATTCCTGACCTCCTCAATCGTCAGCTTGACATCGCGCCGTTCTGGGGCGATTCCAAATTGTTTCTGGGTTTTCGCGACGAATTTTTGGATCTCGTTTTTCAATTTCTCGGCCCCCTCTCCGCCCCTGCCAATCATGATTCCCGGCCGCGCGGTGCGAACAATCACCGCGAGAACGTTCGGAGACCGCTCAAGCTCAATCGTCTCAATGTGGCTTGCCCGAAGTTTCTTGTCAAGCCATGCGCGAAGCATCGTGTCTTCGAGAAGATAATCCCTGAACTTCCTATGTTGAAACCACCGCGACTTCCACGTCACGGTCTCTCCGATACGAAATACATAGGGGTGCACTCTGTGGGTCATATCGCTTTTCGCTGAAATATTTTCGGAGCAAAGCTTCCTCTGCCCTTGGTCCTCTGCGCGGATCGAACCATTCTTTTCTCTCCCGGTCGGGCAAACCGGTCGGGCATGAGTTTTTCTTGGCCCGCGAGACTCGTCTTCGGGTCTTGGGCTTGCGCATTCCAAACAACCGTCTGGCCCCCCTTGCGTTTTTTCATAGCCCGCCCGCCTGATGCAGTCTGGCGGACAACCCCCGCATCGCGGTACTGTTCAAGCGCCAGCACCACATGGCTCGTTCGCTTCCGGATGGTAGCGCCTCTGCCAAACGCGCGCGGCATCATGCGCTTGACTATGGGGCCTGCATGTACCTGTATATTCTTAACATACAAATCCGACCCGTCAAGCTGGAAATTATTGACGGCGCATGCCTTGGCAGATTTCAGAAGCTTCAGAACCGGACCGGCGCTCCGCTTGATCAGACTGCCCAATACAAGCTCGGCCTCGGCCGCACTCCTGCCTTTGATCGCATCCGCCACCAACCGCATCTTTCGCGGCGCAATATGGGCATACTTGAGCTTGACGGTAATTTCCATAGATAGACAGATGTTATTTCTTCGCCCCGACAGACGCCTGACTCGCTGGCGCCGCCGCACTTTTCTGCTCGATATCGCGCTGCATCTTGCCGCCGTGTCGGACAAACTTGCGCGTAGGCGCAAATTCGCCAAAATGATGCCCAACCATATCCTCCATGACCTTGATTTCGATAAACGCTTTGCCGTTGTGCACGCCAAACGTATAGCCGATCATCTCGGGAGTGATCAGCGATGCGCGCGACCACGTCTTGATCACGACTTTTGAATTGGGCGAAGTGCGCCCCATGTGCTTGAGGATGCTTGGATGCACATAGGGACCTTTTTTAAGACTTCTCGACATAATTTCTTATTTCCTTCTCCTCGATAAAATAAACCTACTCGACGTTTTTTTTCGTTTGCGCGTTTTCACCCCGCGCGCAAGCTTGCCCCATGGCGTTGCGGGCCCGCGGCGGCGTCCGACCTGCGTGCGCCCCTCGCCGCCGCCGTGCGGATGGTCAACCGGGTTCATGGCGGTTCCGCGCACGCTCGGGCGGACTCCTTTGCGGCGGTTACGCCCTGCGGTGCCGATGGTCATAAATGCGTGCATCGGATTGGACAATGCGCCGATGGAGGCGAAGTTGCGGCCGTGTACCATGCGCACCTCTTTTGACGGCATCTGGATATTCGCATATCCCCCCTCCTGCGCCAGCACCAGCGCGCCAACGCCTGCGGAGCGCGCGATCTGCGCGCCGTGTCCCTGTTGCAGTTCGACATTGTACACCATGGCGCCAACGGGAATTTTGTGCAAGGGCATGCGGTTACCCGGCTCAATCGGCGCATCCGAATCGGTGATGACCGTGCTCCCGCGCAAAACGCCCTGCGGAGCAAGCACATAACGCCGCTCTCCGTCGCGATATTGAATGAGCGCTATAAAAGACGAGCGGTTCGGGTCATATTCAATTGACAGTACCCGGCCTGGAACACCGATCTTGTCGTATTTAAAATCAATCTCGCGCCACCGGCGCTTGGCTCCGCCGCCTTTGTGTCGTGTGGTAATTCTTCCTTGGGAGTTTCTCCCGACATCGCGTTTGCGCCCGGATGTCAGCCGTTTTTCCGGCCCGGTCTTGCGCGTTCTTCGGGTCAGCTCCTTTCTCCAGTTCACAAATTCTGCCTGGCGTCTGGCCGGCGACGTGGGAGGATATTTTTTGAGCTTTGATTGTTGCATATCACTCCTGATTAATGGTCTGCCCTTCTGCAAGCACGACTATCGCTTTTTTAAATCCGCTCTTCCAGCCGATCGTGCGCCCGCGTCTGCGCTCTTTGCGCGGCATATTGAGCACGCGCACGTCCTCGATGGTTACGCCAAAGCGCTCGGCAACCGCCCTGCCAATTTCTCGCTTGCCTACTCTGCCGGAAACTACAAACGCATACTCGCCGGCCTTGGTCGTGGTCTTTTCCGTCAAATGCGGCCGTATTAAAATGCCAAAGTTATCTTTCATATTATTTTGTCCAAACCTGGATCGCGGCTTTCGGGAGCATTAAGAATTTGTGCTGCATCACCTCGTACGTATTCAAATTTCTTGCCTCGTCCACCCTGACCCGGCTGATATTGCGCATGGCGCGCCGCGCCGCATCGTCTTTGACAAGAAGCGCCACGAGTATGCTCTTATTGCTCTTCAATTCGGCAAGTTCTTTTTGCTCTGCGAGTTTTCGGAACATCTCGGCCGCATGCTTGGTCTTGGCTTCGGGAAAATCGAGATCTTCCATCACCACCAGTTCTCGGTCCCGCGCCTTTGCCGAAAGCACGACCGCAAGAGCTTTGTGCGCCATTTTTTTGTTGATCTTCTTTTCATAACTTTTCTCAGCGCGCGGCCCGTGCGTGATGCCGCCGCCCCTCCAGATGGGCGAGCGCGTAGACCCATGCCGAGCCCTGCCCGTGCCTTTCTGCCGCCACGGCTTTCTGCCCCCGCCCCGCACCTCAGCCCGGCTCTTGGTATGCGCCGTGCCCCTGCGCCTGTTCGCGGCCTGCGACGTCACCACCTGATGCACCAGATCCGCATTCCACTTCAATCCAAACACCCCGTCCGGCAATTCCACCATCCCGGCCTCTTCCCCTGTTTGGTTGTATACCTTGACTTGCATGGAGAAATATGA
>CAYVMH010000006.1:0-2876 GCA_964452595.1 uncultured Candidatus Saccharibacteria bacterium | reverse complement strand
TCCCGGCCTCTTCCCCTGTTTGGTTGTATACCTTGACTTGCATGGAGAAATATGATATACGAGTAAAAGTTACTTCTATCATAAAAGGGGGAATCTAATGATGATCTATTCACTCTTGATGGTTGCATTATCTTTAGGCATGGGTATTTGGCTATTGACCGATTTTTGCTTCTGGAAAGTTGATTTACTAAAATCTTTCCTAGCTGTGGGTTGTATATGGGCGTCCGGTATGCTTCTGGGGAGCATGGATGCATTGCCGTCCTTATCGCGTTGGATCAAAAGCAAAAGATAGATAAGTTTCTGAAGTACTATCCCCTAATCTCCCCTAATCTCCACCAGTGTTCCCCGTCGTCCTGGCACTGCCCCGCGCAGCGCCAGGATTTTATTTTCCGCGTCCACTTTCTCGACTTTCGCGTTTCTCACGCTTACGCGCACTCCGCCCATCCGGCCTGCCATGCGCATGCCTTTGATCACACGCTGGGGCCAGGTGGCGCCGATTGATCCTGGCTGGCGATGCGCGTGCTTGGTACCGTGTGATGCTGGAGCACCATGAAAGCCGTGGCGCTTGACCACGCCCTGAAATCCTTTGGCTTTTGAGATGCTGCTCACAGCCACGCGATCCCCTTCCTGGAACACCGATGCGTCAATGATTGTGCCGACCTTCATGTCTTCCGGCACATCCGCTGGCGCATCAGTACCCTTCTTACGCTGCACGTCTTTCATGCGAAATTCCTTTACGTAACAAAAGTTTCCAAGTCCCTTAAAGTGTCCGATCTGCGGTTTGGCAATATTCTTCTGCTTCTTCTCTCCTGCGCCAAGCTGGACCGCACAGTATCCATCGTTTTCTTTCGTGCGCACCTGAATCACGGTGTTGGGGAGAATAGATATCAAAGTCACCGGGATCACGTTGCCCGCCTCGTCGAAAATCTGCGACATATTCACTTTTTCTCCCAAAAGGCATTTCATAATGGTAACAAAAAAGCCGGAAGCCCGGCACAGCAGCACAGACTGGAATTTTTTTAGCTTTCCTTTTTGAACAAACCCGTTGCGTCCATACGCACAAAAATTTTATCATCCTATGGCCACCTCAAGTTTTTTGATCCGTTTGTCATGCTCATGGATATCATCGTCAACCCTCTCATGGAGCGCACTATGCGCCGATCGATCTTTCACCGTCACGTCAAATCGCATAAGGGCTTTATCAACTGCTCGAAGAAATTCCACCGTTTGTTTCCGCATCTTTTCATCCATCGTTTCCCCAAACTCGTCAAACCGAAGATCAAGATATTCTTTAAAGTATTCTTTCGTAACAAAAGCTTCCAGCTTTTCATCAAGATAATCTTTCGTAACAAAAGCTTCCAGCTTTTCATCAAGCTTTTTGTCAAGATACCCCTTGGTGACTGCCTCTTCCGATTCTTTTTTCTGCGTCTCCTCGGACATAATCAAAGAAAAGTTACATCATCTTCACCTCGATATCTACTCCGGCAGGCAGGTTGAGATTGGTGAGCGAGTTGATCGTGGACGACGTGGGGCTCAAGATGTCAATCAGCCGCTTGTGCACGCGCATCTCATACTGCTCGCGGGCGTTTTTATGAACAAAACTTGAACGATTCACGGTATAGCGGTGGATCTCGGTTGGCAACGGGATAGGCCCGACCACGTCTGCGCCGTTTCGGATTGCGGTATCAACGATAGACCGCGCTGAATTGTCAATAATTTTCGAGTCGTACGCCCGCACTTTGATCCGCACCCGCGTTTTCAATTCTTCTTCTGCTTTCTTCGTTGCCAAGGAACGTGTATCAATTTTCAATTTACAATTTTCAATTTACAATGATGATTTAAATATGGATCACTGAAAATTGATTGAAAATTGCGAAATTGAGACTTGAAAATTATTTTACTATCTTCGTCACCACGCCTGCGCCGACCGTCCGGCCGCCTTCGCGGATCGCAAAGCGCTGCTGCTCTTCAAGCGCTACCGGCACGATCAGCTTCACCACGAATTTGATCGTGTCTCCGGGCATGACCATCTCAACACCCTCCGGCAAGGTTACCTCTCCGGTCACATCCGTGGTGCGGATGTAGAACTGGGGCTTATACCCCGCAAAGAACGGGGTGTGCCGACCTCCTTCCTCTTTGGTAAGGATATATACCTCGGACTCAAACTCAGTGTGCGGGGTAACTGATCCGATCTTGGCAATCACCTGTCCCCGCTCCACATCTTCCTTTTTCAGGCCTCGTAAAAGAATACCAGCGTTGTCTCCGGCCATGCCTTCATCCAGCGATTTGTTAAACATCTCAATGCCGGTCACTGTTGTCTTTGCTGTGTCCTTCATGCCAACTATCTCTATTTCTTCGCCTACTTTTACTTTGCCGCGCTCAATGCGTCCAGTTACCACGGTACCGCGTCCTTCGATTGAGAACACGTCTTCAACCGGCATCAGAAATGGCTTGTCTAAATCCCGCACCGGCTCTGGAATATAGCTGTCCAGCGCATCAGTAAGCTCGCGAATTTTCTTCACCCACGGATCGTCAACGGACGTTGCCTCAAGCGCCTTGAGTGCAGACCCGCGAATAATCGGAGTCTCGTCTCCGGGAAATTCGTACTTTTTCAAAAGCTCGCGCACCTCCTGCTCAACCAGATCAATCAGTTCAGGATCATCAACCATATCAACTTTGTTGATGAATACCACCACCGCGGGCACGCCAACTTGGCGCGCCAGCAAAATGTGCTCGCGGGTCTGGGGCATGGGCCCGTCGGTTGCCGACACGACCAAAATCGCGCCGTCCATCTGGGCCGCGCCCGTAATCATGTTCTTGATGTAGTCCGCGTGTCCCGGAGCGTCAATGTGCGCGTAGTGTCGCTTCTCGGTCTC
>CAYVMH010000005.1:7839-15990 GCA_964452595.1 uncultured Candidatus Saccharibacteria bacterium | reverse complement strand
TCCGCCAGCTGGCGGATTGCCACCGGCTCCGCTTCCTGCTCCTAGAGGGAGAGGGCCGAACTGGAACGCTTCAATCACGATCTCAGTACGGGTATGTTTGGTCCCTTGTTGGTCGTCCCATGTGCGGGTCTGGAGCCTACCCTCGATAAACACGCTTCTGCCTTTTTTCATGTACTGGGCAATGACTTCTGCGTGGCGTCCCCATGCCACGATGTTGTGGAATTCGACTTGCTCCTGCCGCTGTCCGGCCGCGTTGTTGAACGACCGATTGGTTGCAACCCCAAACGTGCAGACCGCAGTCCCGTTTGGCGTTTGGCGAAGCTCTGGATCGCGCGTCAGATTTCCGAAAAGGAATACTTTATTTAAATTCATAAGACTGGTAGATAACCAATAGTGATGAGCCAATAGGTTTTCGTATATTTTTAGGTTTCCTCGCTGCCGGCTATTGGCTCAACACTGTTTACTTACCCAATATCTCCTCAAGTTTTTTATCAAGCGCTTCGAGATCAAGACGCGTATCTTCGGTGGCGGCCACTCCGTGAACTGCTGGCTGGCGCGCATCCCGAATCGGAGTTTTTGTGGTCTGACCGACTACAGTGCGTACGCCAATAGATCGGATAAATGGTTTCCGTTTCTCAATTTGTTCTTCAAGTACAAGGTATCGGAGCGTTTCCGGGCGCCCTTTCAATCTCTTGTTAAATTCCGCAATGCGCTCTGGCTGCAGCCGAAATGTGGTCCATCCAAAATAGGCGTTTTCCTGTTTTTTGATTTGATACGCGAGTTTCAATTTTCTCGGCTGCTCCGCGCGCCGGATCGTGCCGCCCAGCTCTTCGATCAGGGCAGATAACTTTCCCGTATACGCCAAAATCTCGCCCTCAGTAAGCGTGGGGGAGAGAAGATAGGCCACCTCATAGTTTTTCGCGTCAGAATCCATAAAATTGAGTATATAAGATATTCAGCCAAGGCACAATATTGACTTTCACCAAGTGTTGTGTTCTGTTTTTAAACCAACATTTTGTCTACGATCGTGGATTATTTGTTAGTTTAAATTTTAAACTCAATCACGTCTCCGTCCCGTACGGCGTATTGTTTTCCTTCAATGCGCAGAAGCCCGAGCTCGCGGGCACGGGCATAGGAGCCGGTGTTGAGTAACTTGTCCCACGCAATCACCTCGGCGCGGATGAATTTTTCTTCAAAATCGGAGTGAATGGCGCGGCCGGCACGGGGGGCGAGGGATCCGGCGGGAATGGTCCATGCGCGGGTCTCGTCCTCGCCGGTGGTGAGGAAGGTGATCAGGCCAAGCGTCTCGTAGCTGGTTTTGATAAGCTGATCTAGTCCGCTTTGGCTGATCCCCAAGCTCTCGAGCAATTCACTTCTCTCTCTGGGCGGCAATTCGGAAAGCTCGGACTCAATCTTTGCGGAGATAATCACATAGGGGGATGCGCCAATCTTATCTTTCATCGTACTGGTTGGCTGCCAACCCCCTTGCACTTGTTTTTCCGAGCAGTTGAAAATATAGATGATCGGTTTTGCGGTCAGCAGCTGCAATTCGCCAAGCATGATCTCGGCCAGCTGTGTATCTTTGGCATCGAGGTCCGCGAGAGACACCGAGAGGGGCATATTCACGGGGTGTCCGGTCTTGAGACACTGTTCGATCATCTCCAATATGCGCACACGCTCCTCCGCGCCTCTTTGACGGCTGCGAAGTTCGCTCTGTGCGTTTTGGAGCCGACTCGCGACAACATCAAGGTCTTTCAAAATCAGCTCGTACTCAATCACCTCAATATCGGATACCGGATCAATTTTGTCGCTGATGTGCGCGATGTCGCCGTCTTCAAAAATGCGCACCACCTCCGCGATCGCATCCACCTCGCGGATGTGCGAAAGAAACTTGTTGCCCAGACCCTCGCCAATCGCCGCGCCCTTGACGAGCCCGGCAATGTCTACGAACTCCACCACCGCAGGCACGATTTTTTTTGAACGCGAAATATCTCCGAGCTTTTCAAGACGCTCATCCGGAACCTCAACCACGCCGACATTGGGCTCGATCGTGCAAAAAGGGTAGTTTGCGATGTCAACCTTTTTGCGGGTCAGCGCGTTAAAGAGAGTGGACTTGCCCACGTTTGGCAGTCCGACTATGCCGATCTTCAAAGACATAATGAATAATGATATACTACAAACATGAAAATCTCAAATCTCAAAAAACTCAAATCCAAAAAGTTGATCGTGTTTGATCTTGATGGCACGCTCACGCCAAGCAAAGCTCCGTTGCGCCGGGATATGGCAGCGCTTCTCTCGCGGCTTTTACAAGAAAAACCCGTGGCGGTGATTGGCGGCGGAACATACAAACAATTTAAGACACAGTTTGTCGCCCACGCGAAACTTTCGCCGGCGCTTATGAAAAACCTGTTTCTTTTCCCAACGTCCTCCACGACATTTTATAAATATCATAGCGGTTGGGAAAAAGTATATGCGCATGGCCTTACTCAAGCGCAAAAGAAAAAAATTTTTGCCGCACTGAACGTCACATTTCGCGAAGGCGGCTATATAAAACCAAAGAAGACATACGGCAAGATTATCGAGGACAGAGGAAGCCAGATAACATTTTCCGCTGTCGGGCAAAAAGCTCCGGTAAGGGTAAAAGAAGCCTGGAAAAGAAAATATGATGACCTGCGGCTCCGCATGACCACCGTAGCGCAAAAGCATCTGCCGGAATTTAAAGTGCGCGCGGGCGGCCTTACGTCTATTGACGTGACCAAAAAAGGGATTGACAAGGCATACGGACTCAAGCAAATCAAAAAACACGTGCATGTAGACATCAAAGACATGCTTTTTGTGGGCGATGCGATTTTCCCGGGCGGCAATGATTATGCGGTGGTCAGAACCGGCGTGGACTATATTCCGGTGACTGGCCCGGAGCAGACAAAAGATATCATCAGGGCGGTACTGGAAAACTTTGACTAAATGCCGCATACATAGGATACTGGATACGGTTCTAGGAATAGGTACTTTTACATAAAGGAGACGTGAAATGCCAGTATCCTTGCTTTTGGATGACTCTATTCCCAATAATGGCAAAGGACTTCCCGGCGTTTGTAGGGGGAGAGTTTTCGTGATTGAACGCGGTCGGCATGATTTTTTATTTGTGCTCTGCGCAAAAAATCAAATCTGGGACAACCTTACCTCTTATAACAAGCGTGGACGGTTTCTGAAAGGAGGAGATTTCCACTTCCAAGGAAACAAGCTTACGCTTTCTTTTGTCGAAGAGTGGATAGGGGACTGGCCGTCCTTGAGCCAGCAGGTATACGCATCCGCCGATTTGAACGAGGATTTGGAAGATGACCCTGTTCGCATTCGTATTGTCACGGAAAGAAAACCGCGCTAGTGCTTTCATGGGTGAGAGAGTATCTCTCGGGGGACTCTCTCTTTTGTTGAGAATAACGGTGTGGTAGTATGACGACATGACCGCGGAATTTATCATCCTTTTTGTTTTGATGACTGCCGGTTTTGCCGGAGTGTTTTGGTTTTTGTATAAATCCCGAAAAGGCGACCCGCGGGATCGCGAGCACGAACAAAGCGTCATGCTGCTCCTGCAGGCACAGATCAATGAGGTGACGCGCACGCTCGACCTGCGGCTTTCGGAATCAACGCAGATGCTGCAGTCCCAATACGGCACCACGGCGCGGATTACCGGAGAGATTACGGAGAAACTTGCCAAACTTGAGGAAACCAACCGGCAAGTAGTGGGATTTGCGGATCAGCTGCAGAATCTGCAGGATATTTTAAAAAATCCAAAGCAGCGGGGGATTTTGGGCGAGTATTATCTGGAAACATTATTAAAAAACGTGATGCCCCCGGGCAGTTTTCAAATGCAGTATGTGTTTCCGGACGGGCTTATCGCCGATGCCGTGGTGTTTGTGAAGGACAAAAAGATATGCATCGATTCAAAGTTCTCGCTCGAGAATTACAACCGGATTCTTGAGGCGCGCGATCCGGCCGAAAAAGAGCGGCTTGAGAAAATCTTCCGACAGGATCTAAAAAATAGAATTGATGAGACCGCCAAATACGTAAAGCCGGAGGAAGGGACTATGGAGTTTGCATTTATGTTTATCCCGGCAGAGGCGATTTATTATGACTTGCTCGTCAATCAGGTTGGCGCCGTCAAGGTGAACACGCAAGACCTGATCCAGTACGCGTTCAAGGAGAAACGCGTGATCATTGTCTCGCCAACCTCGTTTCTCGCGTATCTGCAGACGGTCTTGCAGGGTCTGCGCGCTTTGCAGATCGAGGAGTCAGCCAAAGAGATCCGCAAGCGCGTGGAGGAGCTTGGCAGGCATTTGGGCGCATATGATACGTTTATGCAAAAGCTCGGCACGCACCTTGGCACGAGTGTCAACATGTACAACAGCGCCTATAAGGAATTCGGCAAAATAGACAAAGACGTGCTGCGCATCACCGGAGAAAAAACAGGGGTTGAGCCCATGGTCATTGCGGGGCCGGAGGAGATAGGCTGATCTCACTATCGACCATCAGGAATGTGTTGATATAGTTCTGTGGATAACTCTTGCCTGGGCAATCGGGGTGGGGGGGTGTTATGATGAACATACGTAGAGACATCCAAGCGCATGAAGAATTACTATACAAAAGGTTTTACGCTCGTTGAGTTGCTTGTTGTGATCTCCATTATTTCTCTTCTGGCGAGCATTGTATTTGCATCGCTTAATTCCGCGCGGGCGAAGGCGCGGGATGCGGGCATTAAAGCAGAATTAAGCATGATGCGGACTGCCGCAGCCCTTGCGTATGAGGTGACGGGGACCTTTGATACTGTCTGTGACGATACTTCTGATGCGGGGCGTCTGATGCGTAGTGCGTTTGAGAAAAGCCAAAAAAGCAACTCGGGGAGCGCTTGTCTTGCGAGTAATACGACAGGTTTTATATCAAGTGGCGGAGTACTCGCCCCCGCCCCTAAGCCAGTTACTCCTGACAAGTGGGCGGCTGCTATATTGTTGTTCAATGGAAGATTTTTCTGTGTGGACTACCGCGGTGCGGCTCAAGAACAAGCGGAGCGCAGTATAGACAACAGCCCGCTTCGTGTGGAGTGTTGAATTTTAGTTATCTCCCTTGCCGTTGCAGCAGGGTAAAAATGGTGCGCAGGATGATGAGGAGGTCAAGGGTGAAGGAGCGGTTTTTTATGTAGTAGAGGTCGTATTGCATTTTTTCCGGGGCGTCCTCGACCGCCGCGTCGTTTTCCATATTTGTCTGAGCCCAACCGGTGATGCCGGGCGGGACGAGAAGGCGCATTTCGTAGAACGGAATCTTTTGTTTGAGTTTCTCAACATACTCGGGGCGCTCGGGCCGGGGGCCGATGAATGACATCTCGCCCTTGAGCACGTTCCATAGTTGCGGCAACTCGTCAAAGTAGGTCTTTCGCATGAGTTTGCCAAACCAGTACTGGCGGGGATCGTCGGTTAGTTCTTTGGCCTCATTGATTGATCTGCTGATGCGCTCCGAGCCAAGCCGCTGGCTTCGAAATTTCACAAACGAAAAAATAGCCCCGTTTTTCCCCACGCGCGGCTGTCGGAAAAAAATGATGCCGTCTCCGGGCCGCGCGCGCCGCTTTTTGTAATGAAGAATGTCTTGCGGAGTGGAGCATATCATGCCGAGCGCCACGAACGGAAAGCAGATGAGGACCACCGCACCCGCGATAACCGCAAGCACAACATCAAGCGCCCGCTTGAAAAACTCGTAGAAGTGTTTACGAATGCCGATAAGGTTTTCAAGAAACCACACCTCGCCGATAAACGACGCGGGGATTTTTCCGATGAGCGCCTCATAATATGCGCTGAACTCAAAAACCGGAATACCGAGCGGGATAATCTGGAACAACAGCTTGACCACGGTTCGGTTCTCTTTAATCTGGGGCAGCATGACGATGATATTGACCGAATGCGTCCTGATGATGTCGGCGAGATCATCGTCGGTGTCGTAGAACGGAAGATCGACATGACCCACGTCGTCCTCTGCGGCTGTTCTGCCGCTGTGTCCGGATCGGTTGACAAGAAAAGCGACTGGGCGCTGTCCGAGCTGCGGATGTTGGAGCAGGTAATCCGCGAGCTTGACCGCATCAGTACTCGTTCCCGCAAAAAGAATGCGCTCCGCGCCCGTGCGAACAATGAGAAGGTTTAATAGCGAACGCCAGAAAAAAATGAAGAGCAGAGCGAAAAGGGAAATCAGCAAAAGATTGCGGCGGGGTTCAATGCTGAACGAAAGCAGATAGAAAAAAAGAACACCGATGACGGCATTGATAGCCATGACTTGCCCGAGCCGGTAGAGAAAGTATCTGCTGTTTTTTGCGAGGCGCAGATCGTAAAATCCGAATGCTCCAAAGAAAATAAGCCAGAGGAGAAAGACAGCTGTAAACGGGGCGATATGCTGAAGTACAAGGTTACGATCCGGATTTGTGCCGTAGCGGATCGTAAGGGTAAGGCCGAGGCTGACATACAGGAGCAGGAGGTCGCACAGGATGAGGAATAATACTTTTTTAGTCCGCCGCTTCATAGAGTTGTTGCGTCTTCTTAAGCATAGCACAAAGCGAGAACTTTGTCCTGACCGCGTCGCGCGCGTGTTTGCCGAGCGTCATGCGAAATTGCGGGTCTTTTGCGAGCGATTCTATCGTCTTTGCAAGAGCCTCGGGGTTTTTCGGCGGCACCAGCATGCCCGTCTCGTTGTGCGAAATGAGATCGGGTATACCGCCCACATTGCTTGCGATCACGGGCGTCCCCGCTGCCATAGCTTCCATCACCACATAGGGAAGCCCCTCTTTGACCGAGGGGAGTACGAATATATCCATACCGGCAAGGTACCGGCTGGCATCGGGAACAAAGCCCAAAAGAGAAACGATGTTTTCTAAACCGAGATCGCGGATTTGTTTTTCAAGATATACGCGCTCTTCCCCGGCTCCGATAATCATAATTTGAAATTTGAAATTTGAAATTTGAAATTTTATTTGATTGACGCTGTCAATCAAATAATTGAGTCCTTTGTTCTTGGTAAGTTCCGCGATCGTGCCGATGAGCAGAGCATCAAGAGGAATTTCTCGTCTGATTTTTTCTGCAAAAAAGCGTCGCGCCTGCTCGCGCGGCAGAAAGATGTGTTGCGCAATGCCGTTGTGGATCAACGCGAGTTTCCGTCTCGGAATAAATTTTCGCGCCGCGGCGTAATCGCGGCTGTTGATGAGGATGACCTTATCTTGAAAAAGAGTACTGATCCAGCTCACGATCAAGACCGCGGCGCGCCAAAGCGCGGGACGATCTTCGAGAAAGCCCCACCCATGCACGGTGAAAATGATGCGCGTCTTTTTTCCGGTACGCCATGATGCGATGCGTCCGGCAATGCCGCCAAGTCCACCCGCTTTTGAGCTGTTCAAATGGATGATATCGGGTTGTTCGCGTCGAAAGAGATCGAGAAGCGCACAGAAAGAGCGTAATTCTTTCCCGATATGAATATCGCGATCAAGCTCGGGAATGTGGATCGTATATACTCCGGCCAATTGCAGTTTTTGGAACAGGAGGCCGCCTGCCCGACTAGACGGTCGTTCGGGTGGATCCCCTCCAGCAGCTACCGCAACATCAAAACGATCCGTTGGGAGATTGGTCGCAAGATCATACACATACTTCAACGCCCCTCCCCACACGGATTTGGTGATGACATAGAGCACTTTTTTTGTGGCCATTATTCTACTATAACGCAAAATTGTAAAAATCGTAACAAAAAACCCTCTGCCTAAGGACGAGGATTCTTTGGTGTGGACCCGACGAGATTTGCACTCGTTTCCCTGTGTGTCGAGAACAGGATTTTACTTCATAAACTACGGGCCCGGATCCACGTGTCCATGATAAAACAAAAGAACTCTCTTTTTCAAGAGAACTCTTTTGCGACACACAGGGAACCCATAGTTTATGAGTCCTGCCCTCTGTATTTAGAATGATATGTAATTACAGACATTTTGTCAATAGTCGCGGCTGTGGACAAGTTCGCTTGACTTTTTTCCATGCATTTGTTACATTGAGAGACATGTGAGTGTTATTGAGGAGTGATCCCGCTGATTCAATCTTTGGGAATTATTCCTTAAACTCCAATTTGTCCGCATAA
>CAYVMH010000005.1:0-7739 GCA_964452595.1 uncultured Candidatus Saccharibacteria bacterium | reverse complement strand
CGGATTCGACGGGGTTGCGATTCGTATGATCGGAGGCAATATGCGCGTCGAAGGAGAACGGCTCGTGTGCGACGCGGGTGTTATGATGGCGCGCGCGGTGCTGGCTGCGGCACAGGATGGACTTGGCGGGTTTGAATGGGGGATTGGCGTGCCCGGCACCATTGGCGGGTCCGTGCGCGGCAATGCCGGGTGTTTTGGCGGAGAGATGAAGGACGTGGTCGAATCCGTCGAAGTTTTTGATAGTATGCAAAATGCAAAACTCAAAATTCAAAATGCTGAATGCGAATTCGGCTATCGCGGTTCGATTTTCAAAAAATATCCCGAGTGGATTATTCTTTCGGCAGTATTAAAACTTGAACCGGGAGATGCTGCGGCGATTCAGCAGGAAGTGCAGCGAATCACGATGGAGCGTCTCGCGAAGCAGGATATTGGAACAAAGTGCTGCGGGTGCATTTTCAAAAACACGGCATGGGGACGCGAAGATACAGATCGCGAGAAACTAATGGCGCAATTTCCGGATCTCGCGGCGTTTGCAAACCAATCACACATACCGACATCGTTTCTGCTTGACCGTGCAGGCCTGAAAGGGACGCGGATGGGTGGCGCCATGATCTCCCCAAAGCACGCAAATTTCTTTATCAATGAAGGCAGCGCGTCTGCCCGGGATATTCGCGCGTTGATTACACGCGCGAAAGAAACGGTGCGCGAGAAATTCGGTATTCTCATTGAGGAGGAGATACAGTATATCGGTGAGATGTAGCCGCAATGCACTGCGGCTCAAAGAAAAACCCCGCGAGTTCGGGGTTTTTCTGGAAGACTACCTTCTTCTCTTCATGGTCTTCTTGGCGGTCTTCTTTGCTGCCGCTTTCCTTCTTTTTGCTGCCATTGTAGTGGTGATGCATGCGATGTGGATGTATCACATGCGTAATTAATTGTTACGCAATGTCGACCTCTGATGATGTGCTTGCATTGCGATCTGTTAAAATTAAAAAAAACATTACGCACATCTTCATTTTCGTTGATGTACGCATGCATGTCAACTGTGGAAAACTTTTCCCTTGTATTTTTTTGCAGAATCACTTATCCACAATTGACCCCGCACCACTTTTGCATGTATCGTGAATACATCATGATTTATTATTGTTAGATACGCTCATCATAAGTGGTGCGGGGCTGATCTGCGGTAAAAATACGTGTAATTTGTAGACTATGAAATTTTTATTTGTGTCGCTGGAGAGCTTGAGCGGAGATATTGCGTGGCAATTGAGCAGAGAAGGACACGAGGTCAAGTGCGCCATCAAAGCAAAAAGCGATGCGGACGTGTATAACGGATTTATCGAAAAGATTGAGAAGTGGGAAGAGTGGGTGGAATGGAGCGATGTGGTGATCTTTGACGACGTGGAGTTCGGCATCGAGGCCGAAAAACTGCGCAAGAAGGGAAAAGCGGTGATTGGCGGGTCCGTATACACGGATCGGCTTGAGATTGATCGCGAATTCGGGCAGAGCGAGTTGAAAAAGCGCGGCGTTACCGTGCTGCCGAATTGGAATTTCACCAACTACGAGGAGGCGATCAGCTTTGTGCGCGCGAATCCCTCGCGCTATGTGTTCAAACCGAGCGGCAATACGCCATCGGGCGGCAAGGGGCTGCTTTTCTTGGGGGAGGAGGAGGATGGCAATGATTTGATCGAGATGCTGGATCAAAATAAGAACGTCTGGCAAAAAAAAGCGCCAGTATTTCAACTGCAAAAATACGTTGCCGGCGTGGAGGTCGCGGTTGGCGCATTTTTCAACGGCACAGATTTTATTTTGCCGGTCAACGTGAACTTTGAGCAGAAGCGCGTGTTTCCCGGAGACATCGGGCCGTTTACCGGAGATATGGGCACGCTCATGTTTTGGAGCGAGTCAAATCTGCTTTTCCGCTCCACGCTCGAGAAAATGAAACCCGCGCTTGCGCAATCAAGTTACAGGGGGTACATAGACATCAACTGTATCGCAAACGGCCGCGGTATCTATCCGCTCGAGTTTACAGCCCGGCTTGGATATCCTACAATTCAGATACAGTCCGAAGGGATCACGACGCCATTGGCCGAGTGGCTTACGAAACTTGCTCGGGGCGAGTCGTTTGAACTCAAAACCAAAAAAGGATTTCAGATCGGGGTACGGCTCATGGTACCGACTCTGTTTGCCAAAGCAAAGGATAAGGAACTCGTCGAGATGTACCATGACCTGCCGATTTTTTTCAGGAAAAAGGCGAATCTTGAAGGAGTACACATTGAAGACGTGAAGCAAGAAGACGGTATCTGGCGGATCGCAGGCGAGTCCGGCGTGCTTATGGTGATTGCCGGGTCAGGCGCTACCGTGGATGAGGCGCGAAAACAGGTTTATGGCCGGATTCAGAATATCATGGTGCAAAACATGTTTTATCGCACGGATATCGGCCTTAAATGGGCTGAGGACAGCGATAGGTTGCACACATGGGGATACCTTTATTGAAATTTTTAATGTCAAATTTCTAACTTCTAAACGTGGTTATGCGTACAACAATCAGGCAGAAAGATCTGGAGATCACACCGTCTCTGCAGGAGTATATCGAGAAAAAAGTGGTGCAGCCGGTGCAGAAGTTGCTCAAGCGCGACGCCTCTACCGACCTGCCGGTTTTGGATATTGAGGTGGCGCGCGCGACCAAGCACCACCATAAAGGCAATGTGTTCCATGCCTCCGCGACGCTGACCATCGGGAAGCGCGTCATGCGCGCGGACGCGACCGATGCGGACATCCATGCCGCGTGCGACCAGCTTGAGAACGAACTCAAACGCGAGATTGACACCTTCAAATCTAAAACGTCTGCGATCGCGAAACGCGCCGCGCGGGCGGTCAAGCAACAGGTGCGCTACACCAAAGCCGCACGAATCAGACGAAAAGGACGGGTGCGCGAGGAATAAAGAACATGCTGCGGTCTTCCCCTTTGCACGCTCCTTGTATTTCTCTGTATTTCTCACCATCAACCTGAAACGGATCATCAATATCCTCCATCCGATGAAAAGAGCATTCTGAGGAAAAAATTATTTGACTATCCGGCCCGCTGTTTGCATCATAAAATAAAGTTCATACTTATCCGCGATCGCGGATAAGTATGAACTTACTGCTATACCACACACATGTCACGCGGACTTGGAACGGTGCAAAGAAAAATCATACTATTGTTATTGGGAGGAGTGGCCCTGGGACTTTCGCGTTCGCCACAGCAACATTGGCGAGTTCTCAAAATGATGCGGCGCGAATGGCGCGCTATCAATGACGCCGCCTTTTCAGTAGCCATTCGGGCGCTTTATCAAGCGCGTTTGGTTGAAGAAAAGATAAATCCGGACGGCTCTATCCAGCTGGTTCTCTCAGAAGCGGGGGAGAAAAAAGCCCTTAGCTTTCAGCTGCATGAGATGAAAATTAAAAAACCGAAAGTATGGGATAGGAGGTGGAGACTCGTGATTTTTGATATCCCGGAAAAACATAAAAAAGTGCGCGATGCACTTCGTTTTCATCTCAAGCGACTTTGCTTCTTAGAACTTCAGAAAAGTGTTTTCGTGCATCCCTACCCCTGCAGCGAAGAAGTTGAATTTCTTGTTGAGTTTTTCGAGATGCGTTCCTATGTCCGCCAGCTTATCGTACACTGGATTGATAACGAGCAACATCTGAGACTTAAGTTTCGACTTATCCGCGATCGCGGATAAGTATGAACTCAGAAACTTATCCACATCTCCGTGCGTTGACCCTTCATGTGCGGGGTTTTATTATTAACTCTATATGAAGATTATTCTTGTTGCCACTGACGCTCGTGGCAAAAGTCTTGTGTTTGTCACGGATACGCTTCAAATATACTCATTGCAGGAAGCAACGCAATTGGCAAGGGAGAAAAAATTGGAAAATGTGTATCCGGTACAGAGCCATGCCGGTGCCTATCTGCGCACGAAACCGCGTATTGCCAAGAAAGAACAGCTGGATCAACTCTCCATTTCTTCCTATCAGTTGTTTTCCGCTCTGGATAATATCAACTACGCGCTCACCACGCCTGCCTTTGCCAATTACTGGCGTCTGTATCAGGGCTCTTTCATACAGGGTCAGCCTCTCATTACCATTGAAGGGAAGTCCAGAATCACCAAAGATGCAGTGAGGTCGAAGTTGCAGCCGTATCGGGATCTCGTCTTTGATGCAGCACAGAGATTCAATGTAGATCCCTATCTTTTAGGCGCAGTCATCATTGACGAGATTGCAAGGTTCGGCGTTATAGAACCAATAACAGATCCACTGGCGGGCTATTTTATCGGAGTCAACACCTCGGCGGGTATCGCGCAGGTGGGGACGGATACGGCCCGCGGTCTTATACAAAACGACTACTACAATCCCAACCCTAGTGATATAAAGTTATCTCCCGCAAACATTCAAAAGGTCTCCAGGTCTCATCTGTATCAATACGTAAAAAAGCCGGAGCACAGCATCTCTTTCGCAGCAGCCAGAATGCGCGCGCTCACTGACGAGTGGAAAAAGTTCGTGGATCTTAACAAGATGCCAGAGATCATTGCGACGCTCTACTCTTTAGAGCATAGAAATCCCCACAGCAATCCCCAGCCCAACGATCGCGGCCTGCAGATCGCGAATGAATTCTATAAGCTTGCCAAAGAATATCTTGGTTTGCCATGACGCATATTTATCAAATCTTGATGCGGCTGTTTGCGATATTCGGTGTTGCCGTTTTTTGCTTCATTGTGTGGTTTGTTGCCGTCGCCATGTGGAGAGTGCCGATTCATCAGTTCAACCTTTGGAAATTGGGAAAAAACTTCCAGGCGATCACTACAGCCAACCCTCCAGATTCAAAACCTCTCTTACAAATAAGGCGTGTGGGCAATTTCTTCAGGGGAGCCTCCAATGCCTGCGATTACCTCGTTGGTGAATTCTATGTAGAAAAACGCTCAAAACACGAGATATTAGAGAGATATCGGGGACTCTTCGTCAATTCCTTTGATGATACAGAACCTGTTCCTATGGAAGTTCATTTTCTTGATGAAGAAGAATTTTTTCAGGATTCTTATTGGTCGGATTGGCGCAAAAAAATAAAAAAATCTTTTAATCTTGCTGTAATGCAAGGCAATCCATATATAATCTTTGCTTCACAAACCGATTATCCTCCCTACGGCGACATCCGGTGTTTTTACGGAGCGCTATAATCCGTATATGGGGATGTGATAAAAAACTTATCCACATCTCCGTGCGTTGACCCTGTATGGTGTGGCGACGTATTATGAAGCATATGAACAATCTCGCACAGTTTGCAGTCGGCGTTATTTTGATTGCGCTCATTGGTCTTGGCGCGCTCATCGGCATCCGGTACCTGCGCTATCGCAGTGACCCCGCGTATAGAGCAGAGCGTGCCGCATACGAATACGTTGAGCAAGAAAAACAGCTCATCCAACAAATGAAAGACGATCCCTACGGCGGCGACACACCCGAAGAAACCCTTGGGCTTTTTATTGACGCGCTCAAGAAAGGGGATACCGACCTTGCGTCAAAGTATTTTGTGGTGGGGGAGCGGGAGAAGTGGAGGGAGTATCTGAATAAAGAAAAAGGTAAGGGTAATATAGATCAGATTATTACAGAGGCAGAAAAATTGGAATTGAGCAGAGAAGATGAACGCGAGGCTTTCTTCACCGTCGCTAATAAAGATAATGTAGTTGAGGTGATCGTTATCCTTAAAAAGGGTCTAAATGCCAAATGGAAAATCACCGAGTTATAAAAATCTGTTTATCGTTGGTAGTCATGTCCTGTGCTATTCCTTCTCTGGTATTCGCCTACAGCCCCGACACAACTCACGCGGCACTCACCCAAGAGATCGTAAAGTTCTTTAACGCCAGTTTCCCAAAACAACAGATCAATTCCAGTGAAGCCCAGTCAGTGATCCAAGGCAGCATTGACGAAGACAAGGGGCTTCGCTTCATGCATCATTTTTATGATCCGGTGCATCGTCGGGGACTTACGCTTGAAACCAATGCGCCCAAAAATCTAAACCTTGCCTTTGTCGCCGCAGGAGCGCAATCGCAATGGCAGAGTTCAAAAGATTGGGCAACAGATACCCTGAGCCAAGCGGGTATCAAGCAGAAACTGTTTGGCGGAGTGCTCGCGGACTACTTTGGCGGCGCAGACGATTACTCATGGGATCGCGCCATCTACGAATATGCATGGGGCAGTAGAACAAGAGGCCTCGAAGCGTTGGGGCACGTGCTGCATCTTTTGGAAGACGCGACCGTGCCGGATCATACAAGAAACGACCCGCATCCGCATGTGCTCAATATGGGGAGTCCGTATGAGGACTGGACTAAACAGTTTGATCGCTCAAACACCAACATTGCGGATCGCATACGGGGTGAACAGCCGATACTACTTTCCAGTATCGGCTCTTACTTTGACGCGATGGCGGGTTACTCAAACAATAACTTTTTTAGCAAGGATACGATTTTTGATAAAAGCTACTCTAATCCCTCGGTCTTTGAAGATAGAGTGGAAATTTTAAGTGATGGAATCCAATATACATTTGGATACGGAAAAGAGAAAAATGAAAAGTATAAACTGGTCAGGATCGACAGGACTCTTTTTACAAAAAAGGTTACCTATGAACTAAAAGATAAAGACCACCTCATCCTCTCCGACTACTGGTCTCGCCTCTCCCGGTATGCGGTGCTCAATGGCGCGGGCGTGATGAAGCTCTTCTTTGATCAAGTGGAGCGCGAGAAACAGACCAAAGCGCTCTACACCAAGAATCGGTCGTGGTTTGGCAAGACGATTGATACATTCAAGAGCGGGGCATTTGGACTTGCGACCGTGCTCTATGGCAGCAGCGTGACCGAGAAAGATTTGAAAGATGATACGGATTCAACCGCGCCTCAACTAAGCAATCAAATCCTAATACCGCCCCCACCTCCACCCTCGCCGACTCCTCCCGCTCCTACGCCCGCACTCACGCCAGACGTTGTGGTTCAGGTCAAACCACAGGTCATAAGCGACACCCCCTCCTCTGTACAATCTGTACAAAAAGATAGTCCGATAATAATCCTACGGCAGACTCCTTTGCCTACGCCAGCTCATGTACCCCAAACTCCTGCTCCCGCGCCGCCAATCAAGATCGCGCTCACCAAATCTCCGGCAAGCGGCGCCAGTAGCGGAGGCATTGGCATTGTGGAGGGTAACACCTCGCCGACCCAATCACTCGCAGCAACGCAAAGTCCTTCAAGTACCGAAAACACAACTGCAACATCAAGCGCGATTTCTTCAACAAGTTCTGCCACCTCAACCGCCACCACAACCACGCCAACTCCAACGCCCCCTCCTGCGCCTCCGCCTTCTCCTCCAGCTGACACTACCGCTCCCGATATTTCTTTTGCCGTGCCACCCTGCGCTGCTTCGCTGTCTGTGACTGGATGTCTGATCGCAACCACGACTATTGCCATGAACTGGTCATCGTCCGCGTCTGATTTGAACCGCTACGCCCTCACCTGCACGACAAACGGTGTGGCATGCGCAAACTTCTCCTACGCCTCAACCACCGCAACATCCACCACCTTTACAGGCGCGGACAACACCACCTATGTGTTCTCCGCAGCCGCGATTGACCATGCGGGCAATATGAGTACGCCTATGGTACAAACAATCGCAATCGCAACGCGCCCCATAGTCATCAACGAGATCGCATGGTCAGG
>CAYVMH010000004.1:6119-16550 GCA_964452595.1 uncultured Candidatus Saccharibacteria bacterium | reverse complement strand
CCGCCGGATCAATCTGCTGATACACCGGCAGATCCGACGGCGGCGGCGCGTATTTCGAAAGATGGATGCGTCCTTCCTTTGCCATAGAGAAAGTATACTATAGTTTATTCTTCCTTCCAACCTTTCAAACTTGTGCCATCACTTACTAAAGTCATAGACGGCCGTCTATGACTTTAGTAACCATTTATTCCGACTCAAAACTTCCTGATTATACTACCCGACTTACTCACCGAAAAAATATGTACATACGGAATCATCTCATAGATTCGCAAATCATTGATAAAATCTTCAGGGATTTGCACTTTTCCCAACCAAACACTTTGTTGAAGCATTTCAAAATCCAACGCCAGCAACTGCGTGCGAAGCCAGTTTCGCTTCCGCCGGTCGCGTTCGGGCACATCAAAGCTTACAATCATAAAATCGGCACAATTCTTTTTTTCATATGCCCGCCTGAACAATTTCGGTGATGAGCCCTGCTTGCTCTTCAATTTCGTCAGGTACTTTGTTCCTTGCGCGGTAATGCGCCATTGTGAGTTTTGTTCCTGTTTTCGTTTACTCACCAACCCTTGGCGTTTCAGCTGGTTGAGCAGAGAGTAAAATTTTTGGCGTTCTCGATACAGGTCCGCCCAATCAACTTTGAACTGTCTGGGGCCGTGAACGATTGATCGGCGGGCTTCCCTCATTGCCCTTCCCCGATCAAGAGAAAACATCGAAAGCAAATCAACGGTACTTTCTGCCTGCATTTGCAAATAATCAAGTATTTTTTCAGTAACTGTCGCCATATAACTCATTATACTAAAGTTGTAGACGGTCGTCGATTACTTTAGTGGGTGCCTATGCTATCTCGCTGGCGTAGGAGGTTTCAAGGTCATGGGGACACAGGAGGGAAATGTTTTGCTGCTTCTATCTCACTACCTCCGTTTCAAACCACTGCTCCTGAAAATGGATTGCCGACAGTATTTGTTCGTCTGTCATCTCCACACCGGACGGTACCACGATCAGCTTGTCGTCGTCATCGTTTTTACGATGAGCTATCGCGATACATATACCTCTCGCTCGTTGTATTGGTTCTTCAATGCCAAGGTAATAAGCATCCAAATCCTCGCCATCCGGAGCCATTACTCCCTCGATAAAACCATAATTCACCTCATACATAAACTCATGTTTCGGGTGTTTGGACCCAAGCGCGCGGTCGATCACCACCTCCACTTCTTTTCCAAGATATCCTCTCGCCAGTTGCAGTGATCTCGTTTCGCCTTTCCATACATTATGCGCCCGCGTATACGCTTCGTTTTCGTATTTGTTATATCTGTTCCCATGCCTTATTTTTTCAACCAGCTCTAAAAATGGAAATAATAATGGCGCGCGCTCAAATTGTTCAACATGCACAAGTTCATGTTCCAAATCTCTTTTCTCTATGTTCGGTCCGAGAAGCACAATATTCCCAATCGCCATCGCCCTTATTCCCTTCTGTCTCGGCAACCACACATACCACCAAAAGCTCTGGACATCCGCGACTATCACAAAAGGCATCCGATGCAAAGAAAATCCCTTGGGTACGGAAAGTATTGCCGCCAACAATCCAGCTATACTCCATGGAAGATTGAGAATCTTTACGAGAGCAGACCTTATCATTTGTTTTTTTATTTGACTACCTCACTGCTATTTCTGCATGCCGGGCAGATCTGATTCGCCTTCTTCACCATAGATCGCAAGGCCCATGGGCGGACCCATTTTGCGCGCCTCGACCTTATGGATGAGTTGCGCCGACATGACGGGTTTGGTTGGCAGATGGTAGATGGTGGCAAGTTCTTCGGTGTTGAGTACCATGCGCGAAGATTTCCATCCCCAAATACCAAAATGAAATCCCTTCAACTCCAAAATATTCTCTGCAAATGTGTGCGGATATATATAGCGCTCGCGATAATGCCGATATATCTTGCGTTGCCGAGCTAGGTACCGACGCTTTGGAAATAGAGGCGGGATTTTTCCAAAATGGTAGTCCACGCGTGTTGCGGCGCCCTTGTTATAGTTGAATTCATTAAACGCTTTTGACGCGTGCTGGTTGAGCGCTATGGAGACGCCGCGCCGGGCGAAATTCGAGTTGTATGCTTCAGGAGTGGTTATGTAGAGATAACGAAGCACGGTTTCAAAGGCGGGTTTGGCGATCTTCTTGTCAATTGCCTTGATCAACTCGGCATCGCCAAATCCCGGATATAAGCGGGTCATTGTGGATTCGCCAAATTCCGTGCTCACAAATCTTTGCGTATTCCGCTCCTTGATCTTCTCGATCTCCGCCTCTCCTTCCTTTTTCCACCAGTCCCCCACAATCGGCCGTATTAGAATCTGCAGCCATAACTCCTCCTGCGAACTGCACTTTCCGAGCACTTCCAGCAATGTCGCGAACGGATCAAGCCGAAAATCTTCTTCGGATTCTTCAAAGTCAACGTAGGTGCGAATCGGGTAGACGTCTGACTTATTTGGATCCAAAATAGATTCGCTGCCAAAAAGACGGCGCGGAATTTTGAGCACTTCGTCCGCCGTCGGCGGCATACGGTGGATATAGTCCTCGGACTCGCGAATCTCAACGAGTTCAAGATCCGGGTAATGGGAGTAGAGCGCTGCCTGTACCATAGGCCAGTTGTCCTTTGTCGCGCGCATAAAAAATCGGATCTCGCCCCCGAAACTGACGAGCTCCAAAGATGACCATTTCGTTACCTCTCCGTCCCACCATGTCTCCTTTATGTTGCCCGGAGCGTTGATGAGCGCAAAAATCGAGGCGAGCACCTGTTCCATGGCGCGCGGCGAGCGGAGAATCTCACGCGGAATTTTCAGCTCAAACATGGACCAAACAAGATGCTGACGGTACCATTCGCGGACATACGCAAGCCAAAGCGATCTTGCCACCAAAAAAAGAATAGGCAACGACCAAAGCCACCAGACGCTGATGACCCAGGACCTGAATGATGCGATGCCGTCAATGATTGAAGAGATAGGTAAGTCGCCCACAGCTTATAGTATACCCGCACATTCTTGCTCACACAAGCACATACTCCTCGTTCTCCATCTTGCGAAAGAGCGATTTGTTTTGGAGATTTAAGAGAATAGTCTGCGGTTTGACAGCTCGCTTCTCAAGCACAAGCTGAATCGCCTGCTCCTTAGAAAGAGGTCTTTGCGCGCGCCTAAACACGGATACCAGCACCTCGCGCACGGCTCCGGGTTCAAATCCCCATTCGGAAAGCCCGTAGAGGCCGCGGCCGACGAGCACGAAACGCTTGTCTTTGATAAGCTCATTGTGCACGGTTTGCGGATGGGCTTTGCGCCTGTTCCACCCCGCCTGATCAATGGCGGCGGCAACCTGCCGAAAGTGAAGCGGCTGGCCTGATTTTGCAAGCGCCGCATAGGCCTTGTCCTTTACGCCTGTCGGGGTGATGGTGGGCCACGAAACCAATCCATATTCGCCGTAGGGATTCTTTCTGATAACTTTTGATGTCGCCATATATGCCTTGAGTATGCGCTCTTCCGGCGTGTGTCCCATGACCTCCATCGCATTCCTTGCCGCAATCTCATACAGCTTCTGCTCCGGCACTGTGGCCGCGGTTTTTTCAAGATCGCGCACCACGCCGGCAAGTATTTTCTCAACTGATGCCGCACGCGCGCGGTCAGACATCCACCGTTCATAGGAGGTATTGGTCTCCGGGAATCTCTGAAAAAAATTGTCCAGCGTGAGCAGTAAAACAAGATCCCGATGGTGCGCTTTATCGGCGCACGCGTCTAAAAAATGATGATGGGCCGCAACATTTCCAAAGTCTGCCAGACGCGTCTCCAGTACCTGCAGGAGCGGACGCAATTCAACGAGGTGATCTTCCCTGCGCAAAAGCTTGAGCGCGTCGGCCTCAATCTGGCGCACGCGCTCCCGGGTGATCTTATACTCCCTGCCGATTGCCTCAAGCGTCGCAACTTTCCCGCCGTTCAGACCAAAACGCCGCTTAATAATATCCTGCATGCGGCGACTGGATAACTTCTTGAGAATGAGTTTACTTGCCTCGCGGGGCGAGAACGGAAGTTTAACTTGAGATGGGAGAACAGTCATGGATTGGTTACAATAGCGATGTTTCAAGAGTACCATACTGCTTTTTTCTTGTCAATCACGAGCGCTTTGGGCCTGACAGGTCGTTCCATATCACCAGCAGGGGGCTTGCCACAAAGATAGACGAGTACGTTCCGAAAATGATGCCTACCGCAAGGGCGAGCGAGAAATAATGCACGGTTGAGCCGCCAAAAAAGAAAATGGCGCCCAATACCAGCAGTACGGTCAACGACGTATTGATGGAGCGTGCCAGGGTTTCGTTGATGCTTCGGTTTACAATAGATTCATACGACTCACCTGACTTAGTTTTGTGTAAATTCTCGCGCGTCCGGTCAAATACTACGATTGTGTCATGCACGGAAAAACCCATGACCGTCAAAAGCGCGGTGATGAAAAGCGAATCAACTTCAATCCCGTAGAAATGCCCGAGAACCGCGAAAAGTCCTGTGGGAATGGCCACATCGTGCACCAGCGTCGCAATAGCGACCACGCCGTATTTCCACGAGGGGAGTGGTTCGGAAACATGCCGAAACGCCCATGCAATATAAAGCATGATCACGATAATTGCGAGCCCAATCGCGAGCATGGATCGCCTGCGCAGTTCGACCCCGATCGTGGGTCCGATAGCGTCAAACCGTTTTTCAAGCGCCTCGTTGCGATCAGGCGTTGTCGTCCGCAGCCGCCGCAGAATTTCCTGATGCGTATCCTCGTCTACGGTCTTGAACCGAAGCAGGATCCCGTCTCCGGCCGGCTGCACGGTGATCGTGCCAAGATCAAGCCCATCTAAAGCGCGCCGGATCCTGTCGGGTTCCGGGTGGACGTATGAAGCATCCGACTTTCGAAATTCAATCTCGATCAGTGATCCTCCGGTAAAGTCGATCCCCTCGCGCAGACCAAAAATCAGAAAAGCCGCAACGCCGCCGAGCACGAGAAGTCCGGATATCGCAAGGTATATGTATTTGTGGCCGATGATGTTCATGAAAATCAGAAGTTGGAAGTCAGAGATTTAAAATGAGACCCCCGGGTACAACTTATTTTGCAAGTCCGCTTAAAAATAGCGCTCGATATTTCTCAAACCTATGGTTGGCCGTCGCGCGTAAAAGCATGCGCGTCACGCTGATTGCCGAAAACATCGAAACCATGATGCCGATGCCCAGCGTCAGGGCAAATCCTTTTACCACGCTTGTTCCCAGCCAGTAGAGAATCAGCGCGGTCAGCAAGCTTGAAACATTGGAATCGCGGATCGAGGTCCACGCGCGTCCAAATCCTTCATCAATGGCGTCCTCAAGCCGTTTTTGCTTGAGCAGCTCCTCTTTGAGCCGTTCAAAGATCAGCACGTTGGCATCCACGGCCATACCGATCGAGAGAATGATACCAGCGATCCCCGCAATCGTGAGCGTCACCGGGATGAGCTTGAAAAGCGCCAAAAGTATCACCAGATACAAGAGGAGCGCCACTACCGCAAGCGCGCCCGGCAGGCGGTACCACAGGATCATAAAAAGCGCGAGCATGAGAAATCCGACCATGCCCGCAAACAAACTTTTCTGGAGCGATTCGGCGCCGAGCGATGCGCCGATCGTCTGCTGCGAGATGAGCCCAATCGGCACCGGAAGCGCGCCCGCGTTCATTCTGCCTACCAGTTCTTTTGCTTCTTGGGCCGTAAAGTTGCCGGTGATCTCGGCCTTGCCGCCGGCGATCTCCTCGTTCACTACAGGAGCCGAGATCGGAACGCCATCCAAATAGATTCCGATGCGCTTGCCTATATTCTTCTTGGTGAGTCCTGCAAAAATCTTTGACCCTTCGTCATTAAACTCAAGTTCCACCGTAGCCTGTCTCGTGATCGGGTCAAACTGCACGACGGCATGTTTGAGATATTGTCCGGTCAGGGGAGTCGGCGAAAAATATGGGTCTTCTTCTGTCTGCGCTACCTCCGGCCGCTCCTCGCGAAATTCCAAAAACGGAGTTTCTCCGATCACCTTGATCGCCGTATTGATGTCCTGCACTCCGGCAAGCTCCACGATAAGGCGCCATTCCTCTCCTGATTTTTCAACCTGCACGAGCGGCTCCGACACGCCAAAAAGATTTACCCTGCGCTCAATCACGTCACGCACCGCGTCAAGCGAGCTTTGCCGATCCGCCGGCGCAACATTCTTTACATCCGCGCGATAGACCAGGTGTGTGCCGCCCTGGATGTCGAGTCCCAGCCGATACGGAAATCTGGAGGTCAAACCATGGAGGTGCCGATGCAAAATTCGAATCTTCGCGCGATCCAGCATCGCGGCTATCTCTTCTGGCGCGTCAAAAACCGCAAGCAACGCTCCCACAATAAAAAACCCTGCCACAATATAGCGCACGGCGGAAGCGGAAATCTTTCGCTTTTGTATTCGCGTTCTTCCATTATCGCCTGCCATATAAAAACACTAACAGAAGGAAGATCGCTCTGCAAGTTTACCTCAACAAAAATTCAACGATGCCGGCAAAAAATCCTTTTCGCGGAGCATGACTGGAGGGTAGTTGCAACGGCGGCTCAGACGGGGGCATTGATGGTTCAAACTGTCGTCCCTCAAAATGCATCTGGTTCTCATCGCTTGGCTCGAGGGGGAAATTTCCCTCGGGCGGATGCGGCAATCCCTCTGCAGGACTGGAAGGGCGCTGCAGCGGCTGGAAAATACCGTTGGTTCCCGGCCGCGGGCCAAGTCCCTCAAACTGCCCGCCAAAGGGAGGAGCATCGGGACGCCCAAGTCCATTTCCCGGTCTTGCCTGGTAGTTTTGGCATTCGTCCAGATGATTCTTGCAGTACTCAATGCATTCTTGGGGAGACGAGCATCCGCCGGGTCCGCGCATCATACGTGAATCTTCAAATCCTCCCGGACCGCGTAAGTCACCCCCGGGTCTGCGAAAATTTTGAAAACCGTCCGCGCCTGGAAAACCTTCCATACCCCTCTGCCGCATATTCTCACGACGGAATCGTGCGTCCCAATCTCGTTTGCGCATCTCATCCAATGATTCCGTTGCCGAGTGTACCTCCATGCGCTCTCGGGCGAAGTTTTCGAGCATCTTTCGCGCATCCGCCGGCGAGACGCCTCCGTGAGCAGAAGCAAAGGCAATGCATTCTTCCACGTGATCCGGACTACTGCAATAGACGCGACATTCGCCTTCGCCGCGGCATCCTCCCGGACCGCCCGCCTCCTTCACTTTCCGCTCAAGTTTTCTGCCAACCTCAAAATCCTTTTCCTCGTCTGGATTGATCAGTCCATGCTTTTTGGCAAACGCAAAACATTCCTCGCGATGAGACTCGTCGCGACAATACGCTTCGCACGCTCTGGCGCGGCATCCACCGGGTCCGCCCTGTTTGGATGCTTCAAGAAATTTTCGCGCGCGGGCGACCTCATGCTTGGGTATCAGCTCTTCCCGTTCGGCAAATTCAAGACATTCTTCTGTATGATCTTGATTTTCGCAATATGCTCGGCATTGTTCGCCGCGGCATCCGCCAGGCCCCGTGCGAGTGAGGAATTTTCGCGCTCTGGCCGCTTCCGCGCGAGACATGAACCCCCGCTCCTCGGCAAAATCAATACACGGTGCCTGATGACTCTCTTCTTCGCAATAGGCGCGACATGCATCCTGCCCCCTGCATCCGCCAGGGCCCGCTCCACCGCCAAATTTCCTGATGCGCGCGGCCTCTTCGCGGGAGATAAATCCATGCTTTTCGCCAAATGAGACACACTCCTCAAGGCGCGCCTGATCAGCGCAATACGCCTCGCACGCTTCTTTATTCTCGCACCCCCCCGGACCTTTCTGTTGACGGACTTCCCTGGCCGCGCGCGCCTCTGCCTCGGAGATCAGGCCGTGTCTGCGGCCAAATTCCAGGCACTCGTCTTGGTGCGCCGCATCATCACAATACTGCCTGCATTCATCGTGCCCCCTACACCCGCCCGGGCCAACCTCGGGAAGTTTCTCTGCGCGCTTAGCCTCGGCTTGGGCGATGAGTCCATATTTCTTGGCAAACGCAGCGCATGCGGCTTGATGCGATAGCTCATTACAATACGCCTTGCACGCCAGACGATCGGCGCACCCCTCAAGCTCCGCAATCGGATATTCGATATCAAACACCGATGCCGCACCGGCATATCCGGATATAAACAAAATCCCCGAGCCGGCAAGCGCCATCGCCAAAAACATAAAAAATCCTTTCAGCATAAAAGACGATTAAAAAGGATTAATTTTTATTTTGTCAAACGGATTGGTCTGCGCTTTTCCCAGCGGGTTTGCCGCAGACTCGGCAAAAGGATTCAGCTTTGCCGCGGCGTCTTGTTCGGCTTGCCGCCTCTGTGCGGCCTGGGCCGAGCGCTCCTGTAAGACGCCCGCCTGCATGCCCGCGTTTTCCCCCTCTTCAAACCCCGCGGAAAACCCAGACGCGTTGCCCACGACATACCCCGCGCCAAGTCCCACGATAATCGCGATCACGCCCGGTATCCATTTTGACAACTGCATATTTTTTTGATCCATAGAAAGATATTGAAATATGAATGGATAATGCTTTTTCATCAGTATACCAGACGCACAAGAACGAATCAAAAAAAGTTATGCACAGGTGATTCCTTTTATCATCCTTTCTTTCTCTATCGGGCTTACGCGCATACGCCGCACCGCATGGTGAAGCATGCCGATAGTCTGGTCATACGTTTTCCGATCAACCGGATACGGTGTCGCGTCTTTGCCGCCGTGCGCGAAGCTGTAGCGCGCCGGGTCCTCATACGAGGGTTTGGCGCCGTAGATGACTTCGGCAACGAGCGCCAGCGCACGCACGGTTTTGGGGCCCACACCCGGTGTTGCCACCAGTTTCTCGTACGACTGTGGTTTTTCTTGTGTGACGCGGCTTAAGATTTTTTCAAGATACGTACTTCGGGAAAAATCTTCGGCCAGCACCGGATGGTATGAAAATTCCGTATCTTCGAGCTTGAGTAGAGTCAGCTGTTCTCCGCCCTGCTCACGTATCGCGAACATTTTTGACAGGCGAGATGCGTGTCTGCGTAAGATCGTGATCTCTTTCATAAGCGGCCGGTACCCCGCGCCTACCAGTTCGGTCGACCGCTCGCGCGTATCGTTGCTCGTGCGACTCACCAGATTGAGCACGCGATTGCCGACCGATTGCGATGAGATGCCGGTATGCGGCTCGCACACGAGGTCGTACACGCTCTCCGAATACCAATGGTACCGGCGCGCTGACTGTTCGTTTTGATTCATGCCCTGCTGCACCACGGCCCACGCCCCCACACCTATGTTGCGCTGTGGTTTTCCCTTTTCGTGTCCGCAACGGGAGCAAATTCTCTTTTCTTCTCTGACATGCTCCCCGCTTCTTGCCGCGGCAATAGAAAGTTGCGCAACATAGGTGTGGGGGCACGCGCCGTTTTTTGAGAAGAAAAAACTATGGTGGTAGAGCTGAAACCCATCCTGCACGAGCGCCGAATCCACTTTTGCGGCCATGCGAGAATTATACGAAAGGTTTTGCGTCTGCTCGCCCGGCAAATCCAACCACTGCCCCCATCGCTCAATCTCCTCTGGCGTTTTTCGCGATGTCTTGCCCTTACCCCCGCAGATAAAGATACCCAAATTACGCTCCTCGTGCCGGATCGCCTCTTTGAGCGCCGCCGTCAATATCGTGGTCAGCCCCGACGCGTTCCAGTCAAACGCGAGCACGGTCCCCAGCGACTGAAACCACACCGGATCCGAAACCCGCCGGATAAACTCATCCGGCCCATACTCCTCTACCAGCACCCGCACCATCTCGCGTCCAAGCTTCACCATCCGTTCAAACAGCCACTTCGGGCAGGTCCCGGTATCAAGCGTAAACGTAGCTGCTCCACGGTGCATTGCCATAAGAAAGTCAAATCCCCGCGATGATATTTCGCACCTCGCTCAACACTTTCTGCGGCACTGGGTCGCGCTCCGAGGACTTGCCCGGATAGCGCCAGGCAGTTATCACGATGATCTGTTTTTGCTTGATCGCGTACATCACCCAGACTTCGGAATAGTTTTTTGGCAAATTGGGCTTGTCCTTCCGTAGTCCCAACTTTGTTGAGACGAAGGAGGGCTGCATGCACGCCATAGCGCCTTCCACGATCCCCTCCTCGACCCGCGCCGGATGCCGGATGATCCGCTTCACCCGCGCCTCGCTCAAACGGTAATACCGCATCTTGTCGCGACTATGATGCGTCCAGACATAGGTTTGACTCGCTTTTTGAACTAGCATATTTCTATGCTATCATAGGAGGTCAAAAAAATAAAAAACTGGGTAGATTTATTACAACATTATGTCCGATCCGACATAACATTGTAATAAA
>CAYVMH010000004.1:0-6019 GCA_964452595.1 uncultured Candidatus Saccharibacteria bacterium | reverse complement strand
AGTTCATCATCGCCGATGTATTCGAGCGCATCTTCAAGACCCATGATGACCGGTGCGTTGAAGTGCTCGGTGGCACCTTCGCCCTTGGAGCGCATGTTGGAAAGCTCCTTTTCTTTGCAGACGTTGACCGAAAGATCGCCTCTTCGCGAGTGCTGACCAACCACCTCACCTTTATACACCGAGACGCCCGGACCCAAGAAAAGTTGGCCGCGATCCTGCGCCCCCACCAGACCGAAGAGCGTGGTGATACCGGTCTCGTGCGCTACGAGCGAGCCTTGTTCGCGTTCGCGCCACGGGGTCGAATCTTTCTGATAGCGGTAAAACGTGCTATGCATAATGCCAAGCCCCCGCGTATCAGTCAGAAATTCATTGCGATATCCAAACAGTCCGCGCGTCGGCACCACAAACTCCATGCAGCTCGTGCCGTTTTCGGTGCGCATCTCCTGCATCTGGCCGTGCCTGCTCCCAAGCTTTTGGATCACCACACCCGAGCGCTCGTCCGGCGCCTCGATCACGACGCGTTCAAACGGCGTCATCATTGTCCCGTCAATCTCTTTATCAATCACCTGCGGCCTGCTGACCTGAAACTCATATCCTTCGCGCCGCAACCGTTCTATGAAAATCGCCAGATGCAACTCCCCGCGCCCGGAAACTATCCACCCTATACGAGCTGCATCCTCCACCCGCAACGCCGTATCCGTCTCAAGCTCGCGGTACAGCCGCTCGCGGATCTGGCGCGAAGTTGAGTACGTGCCCTCCTGTCCGGCAAACGGGGAATCATTGACCAAAAAAGTCACCTGTACCGTTGGCTCCTCTATATCAAGCAGAGGAAGCGCGAGACTCTTCCCGCTGGGCAAGTTTACATCCGCGACGGTCTCGCCAATCTGGATGTCCGCGATCCCCGCGATGGCCGCAATGTCTCCAGCCACCGCCTCATCCGCCTCAATCCGCTCAAGACCGAGAAAGGTCATGAGCGACGTCAGACGATATTTTTTCATCTCACCCGCGCGATTGATGTGCATCACGTCCTGCCCGCGCCTCAAAACGCCGTTATATACTCTTCCCACTGCGATGCGTCCCTTAAAGTCATCTCCACTAATGGTGGTTGCCAGCATCTGCAGCGGAGCCGCCGGATCGCCGGACGGTTGTGGAATGTGTTCGATGATCGCCTCAAAAATCGGCGTAATATTTTCCATCACGCCAAGATCAGCCGCACGTCCGGCCTTGCCCTGCTTTGCCGATGCATAGATCACGGGAAAATCAAGCATGTGCTCATCCGCGCCAAGTTCGATAAAGAGATCGAGCGTCTTATCAACGACCATCTCGCAACGCGCATCCGGCTTGTCTATTTTATTTACCACCACAATCACGTTCAATTTTCTTTCAAGCGCCTTTTTTAAAACAAACCGCGTCTGGGGCATGGGCCCTTCTTGTGCATCCACCAGCAAGAGGCATCCGTCCGCCATCGTCAATATCCGCTCTACTTCGCCGCCAAAGTCTGCGTGTCCGGGTGTGTCAATGATATTGATTTTAGTATCATTCCACTGGATCGCGGCATTTTTGGAAAAAATCGTGATGCCCCGCTCACGCTCGAGTTCATTGGAATCCATGATCAGCTCCTGCTCGGCGATCTCCTTATGCAAATGTGTATCAGATTGGCGCAACAAAGCATCCACCAATGTGGTTTTTCCATGATCCACATGCGCGATAATGGCGACATTGCGAATGTTCATAATAATGAAGACAAAGCCTCCCGATATCACATCGAGAGGCTTTGCCACATCCAACTAAAAGGATTACCAGTTGCTGTCGCGGTGTCCTCCGCCGTAGCCGCCTCCGCTTCTGCCGCCGCGGTCGTTGAAGTCGCGCCTGGGTGGGCGCGCCTCCATGGGGCGCGCTTCATTCACGGTCAGCGTGCGGCCGTCGAGCTCTTTGCCGTTCCACATCTCGATCGCGGCCTGGGCCTCTTCATCGGTTGCCATTTCGACAAAACCGAATCCTTTTGATCGGCCCGACATGCGGTCAATGATGATCGTCGCGGTGTCAACCGCTCCGGCCTGCGCAAACGCATCCTTCAGGGTGTCTTCGGTCGTGCTGTACGAGAGACCCCCAACGTATAATTTCTTTGCCATGTAATCTGTTGCTTAGAAACACTAAATTTCTTGTAAGACGACCTCTCTTCTTCAACTATGAGCTTTCTTGCCCCTTATGCCATCCCGCCCGTGCGGAACCCCATAGATTAGGGAAAAACCGTTGAGAACCTTACATTGGACATAAGTATACACCCCTTTCCATAAAAAAGCAAGTTCTGCTACTCCGTCTGACTTTTTTCTTCAGGCATAGGGCAAGAGTACCATAACACAAGATAAGAAAAAACTCTCAATTTTTCTTCTCTGTATCAAGATACGCAAGCGCGTATTCAAGCGTGGCGCCTACTTTTTTTCCGGGGTTGAAGATGTTGTCGGGATCGAAGATCTTTTTTGTTTCCTCAAAGAGCCGATAGACATCATCCCCAAATGCTTCCTTGACAAATGGGGTGCGGATCAGTCCATCGTTGTGTTCGCCGGTAATCGACCCCTTATGGTGTATGACCAGGCTGTATACCTCTTTCGAAAGATTGGTGATAATTTCTTTGATCTTGGGGTCTTGAAAATCCATAAGCGGAATGATATGGAAGTTCCCGTCGCCTACATGCCCGGCAACCGTGTAGAGCAATTTATAACGACCGAGAATTTCATATAGTTTCGGCAAGAACTCGGGCAGGAAATCCGACCGCACAGAGAGGTCGTCAATGAATGGCGCAGTACGCAGGCCCCGCACGTGATGACGGAGCAGGTTAAAGCTCTCGCGCCGGATGAGCCAGAACTCCTGGGTTTCCTCATCACTCTGGGTCACGCGCATTTTGAGAGATGGATACGCTTTCTTGAGTTGTTGCTCCGCGATACGCGCCTGCGCGTCAGCTTCCTCGCGGGTATCGGCGGTAAACTCCGCAAGCAGGACAAGCTTGGGTATGCCGCCGCGAAGCACCATCCACGCCTCCGGAAGCAGGTTCAACGCGAGCCGAAAAATGCTCCCCTTGATCTGTCTCGTGATCTCCGGGAAAAATTTGATGGCGATGCGCAGCGTATTATCATCGTAGGACTCAAAACTCTCAGGCTTGCATGCAAGCACCCGTTTGATCAGATCCGCAAGCGGCGCAAGGTCTTTGAGAAAAACGACCAGCAGACGCGAGAAAGGTTTGGGGCGGACGAGTTTGAATTTAATTTTGGTGACAAACCCTAGGGTACCCTGCGAACCGACAATCAACTTGGTCAGATCGAATTTCCCGGTGATCGGATCGATTACGTCCCAGAGAAAATACCCGGATGAGTTTTTGGTCACCTGCGGCTTTGCGGCAGTGATAACCTCGCGATTCTCTTCGATCAAGACCGACATCTTGCGATATATCTCGCCCTCGAATCCGGACTTCTGTTTTTTCTCCGCAAGCTCTTCCTGGGAAAGCGCGCGCAACGCATATTCGTTGCCGTCGGCAAGCACTACGTCCAATTCTTCGACATAATCTTCGGCTTTGCCGTAGACAAGAGTTTTTTCGCCGCCCGAGTTGTTTGCGACCATACCCCCGACCGTGCACAGTTCGCGCGACGCCGGGTAGCTCGGCATGAGCAATCCATACTCAAGAGTTTTTTTCTCAAAGTCGCGATAGTACATCCCCGGCTCCACAACCGCATAGTCCTCGCCCATCTCCTTGAAATCATCAAAATATTTCGAAAAATCAACCGCGATGGATTCGGTCAGCGGCCCTCCGCTCATATCCGTACCGGCAGAGCGCGCGGTAAGCGAAACATCGGCGCCGTTTTTACGCGCCGCGCTCGCAAAGCTGACCAGATTTTTTACGTCATCTACATCCCTCGGAAACACGACTAGCTTGGGCCTGATTTGAAATATGCTCGCGTCGCGACTGTACACATCCAACGTGGCGGGAGTATCGTCAACCTCTCCCTTGAAAAACTTTTTGATGTCTTGGGCAAGATTCATACGCGCTTCCTCATCACAACGTATACTCCCAGCGCACCGATGAGAAGCCCGACAAGCCCTCCGAAACCAGCGGTTATGGCGTTGGCAGGTTGAGGAGCATTGGCAACGGTCAATTCAAAAGAGGACTCGGCAATTGTTTTGTCTTCATTTTCAAACCGGACTTCGACTTGGTAGGTTCCTCCGCGCGGGAAGACATACGTCATACCTGTGGGTCCGAAATTGGCTTGAGAGATAGGCCCGGCAAATACTGTTGGATCAAATCCGCCGCCGGTGTTGGCTTCAATGATGCGAACCCAAACATCGGTAAATATAAGATCGGCTTTATGCGCGGGATCAACCCAGCGAATGTTGAAATTCATCCGCACCGGTTCCTGCGCCCGCAGTTCTAAAGATTCATACTCAAGATCGACGTGGTAATCGCCAACGGTTTTTACCACAGTCTGACCAAGACCATGTCCATACCCCGTACCCGCAAGAGCGAACACGAATATCGCGGTCAACAAAAAAATGGGATTTTTGTTCATGACGCCATCATACCAACTTTTTCAAACTCTGGAAATCCACAAGCAATTCCTGTTTGAGCTCCGGGTTATAGAGCGCCGCAGCTGGATGATACATGGGTATGATGGTAATGCCGCCGTAAGACGCCTCGGCGTCAAGCATGGTTCCGTGCAGTCGACTGATCGGGCCGATCATAGCGTCAAGCCCGAATTTTTCCAAAATGGCAGCCGTGGAGTGGCGGCCGAGCAGCACGATAATTTTGGGTTGGATAATCTCGATTTGCCGGTCAAGAAACGGCGCGTAGAGCGCGATCTCCTCCGGAAGCGGATCGCGGTTTTGAGGCGGCCGGTCTTTCACGACATTGGTAATGTAGACATCAGCACGCGGAATCCGTATCGAATTAAGCAACTCATCCAAGAGCCTTCCGGCGGCGCCAGAAAACGGCCTGCCGGTAGCCGCTTCAGTCCTGCCCGGCGCCTCACCGATAAACATGATTTTTGCATGATGGCTTCCCTCCCCGATCACCGGATACGCATGATTCCGCACCCGCTCGTGATAGAGCGGCGACTCCTTGAAATTCCACACCTCGTCGCGAATTTTTCGCAAGAGTTCAGTGCGACCGTCTTCTGACTGACTCATAATCATTTCGGACATTACTCATAAAATCCGTGTGCCGATCTGCGAAATAAGAACCCCATTGAGATGGTCAATCTCCTGATACAATGCACTTGGACCTATAACAATTGTTTCGTGCCATGCAGAGGATATATCCTGATACCGCACTCGTGCCCATACATATCTCTTCACCACATATATGCCATTTACGCTGTAACATGTCTCAATATATGGAACCGGAACCCTTACCTTAATGATACATGGGTTGATCATCGCCGTATATTTGCTCCAGCCGCTTCGCAGTATGATTACTCTTCTCAAAAAACCGATCTGTGGAGCCGCAATACCAAGCCACGGATTCCACCATCGCGCCCACCGTTTGATCGTAATGAAAAGGTCGCCAGTGATTCGCTTTATTTCCGTGAAATCTTTAACCGTATCGCTCCTTTGATGAAGCAAGTCGTTGGGCTCATGAAGCACCGCAGTATCTTTCATATTGCCAATTTATATTTCAGAGAATCCATCTTTGGATGACATCGCGTATTTTTTTCTGTACCGCTGGGTTCTCCACCCCACGCGACCAATTCCCTTGGATCGGCCGCACATTGATCATGGAGTTAAACTCAATCCAGTCCTCGCCCTCTTTTTCCGGATAGAGATTAATCCCCCACACATTTTCCTGGCGCGACCCCCGCTCAAGCAACACCGCCCTTATATCCGTGTGCAATTCTCCCCCGATTGCCATCACCCCTTGCTCAATATCCACCACGGCCTTAATCCACTCGCCGAACTGTGCTGCTGCCATCGCAGCCAGTTCCTTACGCGTAACCTGATTTACAAGAATTTTTATTTCCATAGAGAAGCGATT
>CAYVMH010000003.1:0-16738 GCA_964452595.1 uncultured Candidatus Saccharibacteria bacterium | reverse complement strand
GCTGTATGTCATTCCCGACTTGATCGGGAATCCAGATATTCACAATACTGGATTCCCGCTTTCGCGGGAAAGACAAAGTAAAAAATGTACGATATAGATTCATTGCGGCTTCTCGCAACCGCTGCGGTTATTATCGGCGGGACCATAACGCCGTCGGTCGCCATCGCGCTGATCGGCGCAAACGCGCTGAAAGCGATCGGGAGGAATCCCGAGGCGGCATCCAAGATCCAGACGCCGATGATCCTCGCGATCGCGTTTGCCGAAGCAATCGCGATCTACGCTCTGGTCGTGGCGCTGATTATTAAGTTTGTGTAGGAATAGGGATGTCAGAATTCGTCACTCATTTCGGCATTGACTGGCGGCTCTTGCTCGCGCAAGCAGTCAATTTTTTCCTGTTGCTTTTTGTGCTGAAAAAATTCGCGTATAAGCCGATCCTCGCTATGCTTGCCCGGCGGCGGCATGAGATTGAAAAGGGGTTTGAGTTGCGGCGCGAGGCCGAAGACACACTGAAACGCGCCGATGAGCTGCGTGCGGCTACGCTGCAGCAGGCGCGCACTGATGCGCTCGCGATGGTGAATGATGCCGTCGAGGCAGGCAAAAAGCGGCAGGAAGAAATCGTGGGCGAGGCAATCAAGAAGAGCGAGCAGATCGTGCATGATGCCAAACGAATCATTGGCCAGGAAAAAGCGATTATGGGCGAGGAAGTCGAACGGTCGGCGCATGAGCTTATTCGGCAGGGTCTGGGAAAGGTTCTCGGGAAGATGCCGCACGAAGAACGCGATAGGGTTCTTATTCAAGAAGCGCTTGCGGAATTAAAAACTATTTCGTCATAGCATGAGGATGACCAAACATTGAGCGGTATGAAATATCGAATCGCACACTATGCCGAAGCGCTGCACGCGGCACTCAAAGATGCGCCCGCATCAAAGCATAAAGGGATCATGCGCCGATTTGCCGCATTGCTGAGTCGCCATCGCATGAGCGGGAAAAGCGATTTGATCGCGGCGGCGTATGAGAAGATTGTATTGCGGGAAAGCGGTACGCGAAAGGTAAAAATCGAATCGGCGGCTCCGGCAAGCGAGGGGCTGAAGAGAGCGATACGCGAGATTCTGGGGAAAAAAGTTTTTATCGAAGATCACACGAATCCGGAGCTCGGCGCGGGCATCAAGATTTTAGTGGATGACGAACTGCTCATTGATGCCTCGGCAAAACGGCACATGGAAGAGATGTTCCAGACTAAGTCTGGAACATAGGAAAACATGAGATATTATGTCTAACCATATCGTTGCACTGCTTCAATCGGAAATCGAGAATTACAAGCGGGAGATCAAGCTTGAGCGCGTCGGGCATGTTTTGGAAGTGGGGGACGGCATCGCAAAAGTATCCGGGCTTTCCGGTGTTGCCTCGCAGGAGATGCTTGAATTTTCCGCCAGAGGCGGATCCGCCTCTGGCGGAGAGACCGTGACCGGGATTGCATTTAATCTGGAAGAGGACATGGTTGGTGCGATCGTGCTTGGAGATTATCTGAGGGTAAAAGAAGGGGATGTGGTAAAGCCGCTTGGCCGCGTGCTCTCGGTACGAGTGGGAGAAGAGATGATCGGGCGCGTGATTGATCCTTTGGCAAATCCGCAGGATGAGCGGGGTCCTCTTTTTGCGGGAGACGAAAAACCGATCTTTTATCCGGTCGAGCGCCTCGCGCCCTCGGTAATCGTGCGCGAGTCCGTGTCGACGCCGCTTCACACCGGCATAAAAGCGATTGATGCGATCATCCCGATCGGACGCGGACAGCGCGAGCTCATCATCGGGGATCGGTCTCTTGGCAAAACCTCTATCGCAATTGACACGATCATCAACCAGAAGCGCGATACGCGCTACGCCACGCCAATTTGTATCTATGCCGCGATTGGACAAAAAGAATCTAAGATTGCGAAGATTGTGGCTACACTAAAAAGCGCCGGGGCGCTCGAATATACGATTATTGTTTCCGCTCCGGCATCCTCCTCGGCGTCGCTGTGGTACCTTGCCCCGTATACGGCGGCGGCGATTGCCGAGTATTTTATGCATCAGGGACGCGACGCGCTTGTGGTCTACGACGATCTTTCAAAACACGCCTGGGCCTATCGCGAGCTCTCGCTGCTTCTGCGACGACCCCCGGGGCGCGAGGCGTATCCCGGCGACGTGTTTTATTTGCACTCGCGGCTTCTTGAGCGTGCGGCCAAGCTCAACAAGGAAAACGGCGGCGGCTCCATGACTGCCTTGCCCATCATTGAGACCCAGCTTGGCGACATCTCGGCATACATCCCGACCAACGTGATCTCGATCACGGACGGGCAAATCTATCTGGAGCCGGAGCTTTTTAACCAGGGCGTGCGGCCGGCGTTGAACGTGGGGCTTTCAGTATCGCGCGTGGGTTCTGCGGCCCAGACCAAAGCCATGAAAAAAGTTGCGGGCAGGCTGCGTCTGGAGCTTGCGCAATTCCGCGAGCTTGCGGCATTTGCGCAGTTTGCCTCCGATCTTGACGAGTCAACGGCTAAGCGCATCGTGCGCGGAAAGATCCTTACCGAGCTTCTCAAGCAGCCGGAACTCGACCCGGTGCCTTTTGAGAAACAAGTCGTGCTGATCTATGCCGGCACGGGCGGCTATTTCGACGAGTACGAACCGGAAAAAGTTCAACAAATCGGACAAGATATGATTGAGTATCTTGAGAAATTGCACGAGCAAGATATTTTGGAAAAAATTAGAACGTCGGGAGAGTTGAGCGAGGAGGTGGAGGAAAAATTAAAGGTCGCAATAGAAGATTTTAAGAAACTTGCGGTATGAAAAACAAAAAACCTTGGATTGCGGCTATTTTGAATTTTCTTCTGCCTGGCTTGGGTTATCTTTATACTGGAAGCAGGCACATCATCGTTGCTGTGGGATTCTTTGTCTTGAGTATATGGGTCGCGGTGCATGATTGGAATGAAATCACCGCCATTCTCACGGGTAAGATAAGTATCACGGAACACTTTCTACTTTTCATTATTCTTTACCCGATTGTTTTTGCGTTTGACGCTTTTCGAGATACGACTAAACGAAATCAGCTATCAAACTAAAAAGACGCCTGCGATGGCGACCCTTTAGTGTGGACCTGACGGGATTTGCACCCGTTACGCCACTTGTGAAGGGTGGAATTTTACTACATAAAACTACAGGCCCAAGTCCACGAGCGCATTATAAAACAAAAAGAACTCCCTTTGCAAGGAATCCCTTTTGTTCACAAGTAGCGAACCCATAGTTTACAGGTCCCACCCTTTGCTCCTATTATACACTCAGTTAAGTCCGTTTGTCAAGATAGATAATTGTGGATAACTAAAACATCGGTATGCCTTCCATCAAAACAATCAAACAACGGATTAAGTCGGTAAAGAGCACCTCGCAGATTACCAAGGCCATGGAGGTGGTGTCAGCCACCAAGATGCGCCGCTCCCAGGAGTTTGCGTTGCGTGCCCGGCCGTACGCGGTGGCATCGCTTGAGCTTTTGCACAATCTGCTCCAGCGCAGTCCGGTCAGGCCAACGCTGCTCAAATCGCGGCCAGTCAAGAGATCGGCATTGCTAGTGGTGACCTCGGACAAGGGACTGGCTGGGGCGTTCAACGCAAACGTGCTTAGGCACGCCGAAGAGTGGCACGCGGTTCATCCGGATTCCGCGATTTTCACGATTGGGAAAAAGGCACAAGAATATTTTGGGCGAAGGGGAGTTGCTCTCTTGGAGAGTTACTCTGGATTCGGCGACTTCACCGAGCTTTCCCAGACGCTTCCGATTGCGGACCGGATGATCGCGGGATTTCTCAACAGCGAATGGGACGAGGTTGACGCGGTCTACACAAATTTTCGCACCACGCTCCTGCAGGAGCCAACCACGAAAAAAATATTGCCGATTACGGAAAATGGAATTCAGGAGGTAGTGGCAGGAATTCTGCCGCAATCCGGTAGATACGCGAAGCCGGAGGCCGGAGGCCGGAAATCCGAAATGACGGTCTATAATTTTGAATATCAGTTTGAGCCATCGGCAAATGAAATACTCGATGTGCTGGTTCCCCAGTTGATTCGTTTGCACATTCATCATATAATCCTTGAGTCAAACGCCTCCGAGCACTCGGCCCGCATGATAGCCATGAAAAATGCTTCTGATAACGCAAAGGACACTATCACTGACTTGACGCTTATCTATAACAAGGTACGACAGGCGGGCATTACACGCGAGCTTACCGAGATTACTGCGGGCAAGGAGGCGCTGGAGGAATAGAATTCTGGTGAGAATATCAAAGAAGAAAGAGGTACAATAGTAAACCATGAACGGAAAAATCGTACAAATCATCGGGCCGGTGGTGGATGTGGAGTTCTCCGCCAAAGGCGGAGCAGCGCTTCCGACAATGTATCATGCGCTCCGGGTTAAGAACAGTGAAGGGGCGATTGTGGTGCTTGAGGCCGCGCGGCATCTTGGCGGCGGCAGAGTGCGTTCGATCGCGCTCTCCTCGACCGACGGGCTAATTCGCGGGGCCGAAGTTGAAGATACCGGCAACCAGATATCCGTACCGGTAGGCAAAGAAGTGCTTGGGCGGCTCTTCAACGTGCTTGGTGATCCAATTGATAATCCGAACGGTAACAAATTTCCGCAGCGCTGGGCTATTCACCGCCCCGCGCCTGCGCTCACTAAGCAATCTACCAAGACCGAAGTGTTTGAAACCGGCATTAAGGTGATCGATCTTCTGGCTCCCTTTATCCGCGGAGGCAAGGTGGGTCTTTTCGGAGGAGCCGGAGTGGGGAAGACTGTTCTCTTAATGGAGTTGATCCGTAATGTTGCGGAGGAATCCGGAGGCGCGTCTATTTTTGCCGGGGTAGGGGAGCGCTCGCGCGAGGGCAATGATCTGTATCGGGAAATGCGGGAGTCAGGCGTGCTTGAGAAAACCGCGCTCGTGTTCGGACAGATGAATGAGGTGCCTGGCGCGCGCCTGCGCGTGCCGCTCTCCGCCCTCACCATGGCCGAGTATTTCCGCGACGAGGAGGGCAAAGACGTCCTGCTCTTCATTGACAATATTTTCCGTTTCTCCCAGGCCGGGAGCGAGGTATCGGCGCTTCTTGGTCGCATGCCATCGGCCGTGGGCTACCAGCCCACACTCGCCACCGAAATGGGAGAATTGCAGGAGCGCATTACCTCAACCACGACTGGCTCGATCACCTCGGTACAGGCGATTTATGTGCCTGCGGATGACATCACTGACCCGGCGCCCGCGACCACGTTCAGCCACCTTGATTCCACCATCGTGCTCTCCCGCAGCCTTACCGAGATTGGTATTTATCCTGCAGTGGACCCGTTAGCGTCCTCCTCCTCCGCTCTTGACGTGAAGATTGTTGGAGAAAAGCACTACGCGACAGCGCGCGGCGTGCAAAAGACACTTCAGCGCTATGCCGAACTGCAAGATATTATCAATATCCTTGGTATGGAGGAGCTTTCGGATGATGATAAGCTGATCGTCAATCGCGCCCGCAAGATCCAACGGTTCATGTCGCAGCCGTTTTTCGTGGGAGAGACATTTACCGGCCTTCCCGGCGCATACGTCAAACTTGAAGACACGATCGCGAGTTTTGCGGAAATTCTCGAGGGCAGGCACGACGACAAACCCGAATCCGCATTTTATATGAAAGGGGGAATAGATGACGTAAAATAGTTCTATGCGCCTGTCCATCTACTCACTACAAGAAACTATCTTCGAAGGAGAGGCAATGAGCGTAAGTGTTCCCACGCCGTTGGGCGAGATGACCGTGCTGGATCATCATATTCCAATAGTCTCAACGGTCAGTCCCGGTGAGATCCGCTGTGCGCTTCCCAACGATACCGTTAAAATACTGCCGTTCCATGGCGGCATCCTTGAGGTGCGTCCAGAAAGCAATGTTGTGGTGCTTGCAAATCCGCAATAGATATGAACCATCACTACATCTTTTCCCACCCCACCTCTTTGGATCATTATACCGCAGACGCATTTGTCGTATGGTGTTTTGATAACCGCTTCTGGGATGTATTCCATACATTTATCAAAGCGCGCAACTTAAAGCATATTGACCTTGAGTCAGTTGCGGGCGGCGCCAAGATCTTCTCATCGCCGGAGCAGGAAGGGGATCGGGACTTCATGCTCCGCGAGCTTGAGAAGTCCATCAAACTGCACCACACGAAAAAAGTCATGCTCTTCACGCACCATGACTGCGGCGCGTATGGAGGTTTCGGAAAGTTCGAAAACAATGTGGAACAGGAATTTGCTTTTCATGCCAAAGAGCACGGCAAAGCAGCCAATGCAATTCATGAGAAATTCCATGATACGCCGATAGAAACTTATTTTACTGATGATCTGGGAATCGTTAAAATCTTATAAAATATTATGCAAAGATCAATGTCTTCGATAGGGGGAGTTATCGCGGCACTGGCGATACTGGGGATTATCGGATTTGTGTTCTCGCGGCAGAAGCCGGAGGAGGCAAAGGGCCCCGACGTGTTTGCGCCCATTTTGGGACAAGATGCGCCACAGCCGATTTTGGAGAAAAGTCTGGATAGCGGCCAATCACCAACTAAAAAGGTTAATAATTTCATGCATATCGTAACCATTCAGACCAACTTCGGAGATATTCAATTTGAGACGTACGATGCGGATGCGCCAAAGACCGTGCAGAATTTTATCTCGCTCGCGCAAAAAGAATTTTATGACAATCTTACATTCCATCGGGTTATTTCGGGATTCATGATTCAGGGCGGTGATCCGAAGGGGGACGGCACCGGCGGACCCGGGTATCAATTTGCGGACGAGCTGAATCCCAATACCGAATCATATAAAAATGGATATAAAAGGGGCGTGGTTGCCATGGCCAACGCCGGGCCCAATACGAACGGAAGCCAGTTTTTCATCATGCTTGCAGACTATCCTCTTCCGAATAACTACACCATTTTCGGGCGCGTCGTACGGGGGCAAGATATAGTTGACGCGATCGGAAGAGTCCCGACCGGCAGCCAAGACCGGCCGCAGAAACCGGTGATCATGCGGGAGGTGAGGGTCAAAGGAGACCAGATATGATGAAGCGATTGACGTGCCGCGAATAGTTTGCCATACTTCACTTCAGAGAAGAGGATATGCGATGCGTCCCAAAAATATCTAGTATCTTTCGAAATGTCCAAACAGGGTTTGAGAATTTTTGTTGGCATCTTTTCATTGGTCCTCCTGGGGATCAGCTTTTTTATCGGGGCGTGGTACGGATATGAAAATCGTCCTGCGGTTGAGAAGGTGCTTGGCGTCGCGGGGCAAAAGTCGCCGTCACAGCTTGAAAATGTTGATTTTGAGCTCTTTTGGGATGTCTGGTCTCGTCTGGAGAGTGAGTATGTTGACAAAGATAAGATCGATCGCGAGAAGCTCGTATACGGAGCAATCAGGGGCATGGTCGGCTCGCTGAAAGATCCCTATACCGAATTTTTCCCGCCCGAGGAGACAAAACAATTTCAGCAGGATGTCAAGGGGAAGTTTGATGGCATTGGAGCCGAGATCGGGCTTCGGAAAAGCATCCTGACCATTATTGCGCCGCTTAAAAACAGCCCGGCTGAACGCGCGGGGCTCAAGCCAGGGGATAAAATTTTCAAGATCGACGACCGGATCACAACCGACCTCGGGCTTGACGAGGCGGTTCGTCTCATCCGCGGCAAAAAGGGCACGACGGTAACACTTTTAGTTTTTCGCGACAGTTTTGATCGGGCGCGCGAATTTTCGATCATTCGCGATACGATACACGTCGAGACGATCTCAACCGAAAAAAAATCGGGAGGGATCTTCGTGATCCGACTCAACCAATTTTCTGAGAGCGCGGGAGTCGAGTTTAAGAAGGCGGTACAAGAATTTTTTGCCAGTGGGTCAAAAAAACTCATCTTTGACCTGCGCAATAACCCCGGAGGATATCTCGTGGTGTCGGTTGACGTTGCCAGCTGGTTTTCGGAATCTGGCGACGTGATTGTCCGCGAGCGCTTTGCCGACGGCACCGAAGAGGTGTACCGCTCACGGGGGTATCGGCTCTTCAAAGACATACCGACGGTGGTGCTTGTGAGCGGAGGGTCCGCGTCAGCTTCAGAGATAGTTGCCGGAGCATTGCGTGATCTCAATGGCACCAAGCTCATCGGAACGAAAACATTTGGCAAAGGATCGGTGCAGGAGGTGATTGATCTTGAGCGCAAATCTTCCCTTAAGGTCACAATCGCCAAATGGCTGACACCAAAAGGCGAGGAGATCAACGGCAAAGGACTCGAGCCGGATATCGCGGTGGAGCCGGGCGAGGACCCCAAGGAAGATCCGGTCATGGATAAGGCGATTGAGGTCTTGGAAAAAATGTGATATGAAAATCATCCTTTTGGCGGATGTAGCGCATGTAGGAAATAAGAATGAGGTTAAAGAGGTGAGCGATGGCTTTGCCCGCAATTTTCTTTTTCCCAGGAAATTGGCAGTGCCGGCGACTGAACATGCAGAACGCGTGCTCGCAGCGGAGAAAGAACGTATAGACAGACGAAAATCCGTCGAGCAGGAGCGTTATCGCAAACTTGCGGAGCGGCTTAGACTCCTTCAAGTTGTGATCAAGATCAAAATCGGCGAGAAGGGACAAGCATTCGGCTCCGTCAATGCCGCAAAGATCGTCGATGAACTCAAAGCGCAACACCATATCGAGCTTAAAAAAGAATGGCTCCGCCTTGATGAGCCGCTCAAGAGCACGGGAGAACAGAAAATTTCGGTTACATTTCCTCACGGAATGATTGGCGAGATAATCGCCATTATTCAAAGTGATCAAAGTGAAGAGATGTCATAACGAGTTATGACTTATCCGCGATCGCGGATAAGTATGTACTCTTGAAAAGAGGCGCAATGGTTCATAATCATTTGACGTACCGATCTCTATTCTCTAAACTTTTGTTATGGCCACACCACGATATATTTTTGTATGCGGAGGGGTGATGTCGAGCGTTGGAAAAGGAGTTGCGACCGCGTCCATCGGAAAAATTCTGCAGGCGCGTGGTTACAAAGTTTCGCTGGTGAAGTGCGATATGTATGTGAATATTGACGCCGGCACGATCCGCCCCACGGAACATGGCGAGGTGTTTGTCGGGGAAGACGGCATCGAGGCGGATCAGGATCTGGGCAACTATGAACGCTTTACGGATCAAATATCAACCGCTGTCCACTATGTAACTACCGGGCAGGTATACGCAGAGGTTATCCGCCGGGAGCGGAATCTTGAGTACGATGGCGAGGATGTTGAGGTGGTGCCCGACATCCCGAATGAGATCATCAGGCGTATTGAAGACGCCGCACAAAAAGACAAGAGCGACTTTGTCGTGATCGAGATCGGCGGCACGGTCGGGGAGTATCAAAACGTCCTCTTTCTCGAGGCGGCGCGCATGATGAAATCACGGCACAAAAATGGCGTGCTGTTCGTCTTGGTAAGCTATCTCCCGATCCCGGGGAAAGTGGGGGAGATGAAGACGAAACCGACTCAGTATGCGGCTCGTACGCTGAACGCAACGGGCATCCAGGCCGATTTTATCTTGTGCCGGTCGGAACAGCCCATCGACAAAAAGCGGCGCGAAAAACTGGCGCTCTTCTGCAATATCGAACCCGAAGACGCAATCTCCGCGCCAGACGTTGATTCGATCTATGATGTGCCGGTGAATTTCGCCAAAGACCAACTTGATCTGAAGATTTTGAGCAAATTTGGCCTCGAGCCAAAAGCTAACCGTCTTGCACCATGGACCCGCCTCGCGCGCAAGATTAAATTGCTGCGAAAAACCGTATCCATTGGCATTGTTGGCAAATATTTCAATACCGGCGACTTTACGCTTTCCGATTCGTACATCTCGGTGATCGAGGCGATCAAACACGCGAGCTGGAATCTCGGCATCCAGCCAAAGATCTCCTGGCTAGATGCCGAGGAGTACGAAAAAGACGCCAAAAAACTTCGCGAGCTTTCCTCATACGACGGGATTATCGTACCTGGCGGATTCGGGGCGAGAGGTGTTGAAGGAAAAATTTTGGCGGTTGAATATGTGCGCAAGCATAAAATTCCGTATTTTGGACTCTGCTACGGTCTGCAGATGGCGGTTATCGAATTTGCCCGCAATGTGTGCAAACTAAAAGATGCGAACACCACCGAAGTCAATCCGAAAACCGCTTATCCGGTCATTGATGTCATGCCGGAACAGATTACAAACATCAAAGAAAAGAAGATGGGCGCCACTATGCGTCTGGGCGCCTATCCATGCGAGCTCCGGTCCGGCACGGTCAGCAGGAAAGCGTATGGAGCCGCGCGCATCAGCGAGCGCCACCGCCACCGCTATGAGGTAAACAACGACTACCGAAAACTGCTCGAATCGCGCGGACTTACGATCGCGGGCATCAACCCAAATCGTGATCTCATCGAGATAATCGAATTGCGCGATCATCCGTTTTTCGTAGGCGTGCAGTTCCATCCGGAATTCAAATCGCGGCCGCTTCACCCGCATCCATTGTTCCGAGAATTTATAAAAGTGGCGGCTGGACAAAAGAAGAAGAAATGACATGTACCACTTTGGCGTATCGGAACGTGCCGTCAAATCGAGTTTTGCGCCTGGTCATGAATTTGACCACGCCTTCTCGCAAGGCAAACAGAGAGTCGTCTTTGCCGCGCTTCACTCCGGCTCCGGCAAGAAACTTGCCGCCACGCTGGCGGACAAGCATCTGGCCGCATGTGACTCGCTCGCCGTCAAACTTCTTTACTCCCAGGTACTTTGGCTGGGAATCGCGCCCGTATTTTGTAGATCCGGCTGATTTGGTATGAGCCATAGAATAGTGATTAGTCGTTGCTATCTTCCATAATTTATATGCTACCGCTCTCCATGGAAAAAGTCAAAGGCCGGATTTTGGAAAACAGGACCGACCTCCTGACCGCCGCGATTATATTTCTCATTGGCATGGCGAGCTTCGGGCTTGGGCGGCTTTCGGTTTTACTCCCTCAAAAAGAGCCAATCCGTTTTGAGGACCCGGAATCTTCCGAAGGACAAACGGCTGATGTGTTTTCCCGGCGGGCGCCACAAGATTCTTCGGATGCCCCCAGCCCGGCCGCTTTGAAAAACGGCTCATTTGTTGCGTCAAAATCAGGCTCTGTCTATTACGCTGTCTGGTGCTCCGGCGTCTCGCGAATCCGCGAAGAAAATAAGATATGGTTCCAGACCAAGGAAGAGGCAAAGAACAGGGGATACCGCCCTGCTAAAAATTGTCCGGGTTTGTAACTGGTTTTGTTGAGATGCTCAACGCGGTATACTCGCGGGCGACATGCCGGGTTTCCAAAATTGCATTCCTGATATCTTCAGGAAGTTCCTTAAGGATTTGTTTGAGCTTGGTCTCATCGGCCTTGAGTATCGCCTCCCACTTGTTGAGAGGAGAGAGCAGCGCTTTTATTTTCTCAAGGTCATACGCATAGCGCTGGACGCGCTTCTTTGAAACCGTGCCGTACTCACCAAACACCCGCGTAAGCTTTTCCTGATCCATGTACGCCCCGATCCGATCCTGCAAAATCTTGATCTCAACCGCAAGCTGTTTTTCAGTTTTTTTCAACTCGAAATATTTCTCGATTACCGCATCCGCCTCGTCTGCCGCGAGCAAGGGATCGGCCTCTTTTTTATACAGATGCCGCCAGGCAGGGCACATGGGCCGGTATCCGCACCAGTTGCACAGGGCGCTCGGCATTGGCTCGAATTCTTTTCCGGTTTTGAGCCGCTCTTGGATGTCCGAGATGGTCTTCAGGATGTGCGCCTTTGTCTTTTCTATAGTTTCGGGATTCACCGTCGTGCTTAATTTTTCCTCGTGGCGCAGAAAATATAAGCTCAATTTTATATCTTCTGACTTCAAATGCGGCCACCGCTTCTGCAAGCCCAGGGAGTAGAGCGAAAGCTGCAGATCTTGGTCGAGCGATGCCTGCGGCGGCATGCGCTTGCCGGTTTTATAGTCAATGATCTCGTACGTGCCGTCATCGAGCTTGTCTATTCGGTCGATGATGCCGGCCGCCATATGCGTCTCGTTAGTTTTTTCATCCGTAAGCAAAATCTCGAATCGAGATTCAAGATCAACGATATGAAAATTCCACGGCGCGTTTTTCTCATAAAATCGTTTGAGCATTTTCACGCCCTGGTCAAAGTATGCTTTCTCATCCTCTTCCGACCACGGCTGTTTGAGCATATCATGTTTCGCGTCCGTATTGAACGTCTCCGCCGTCGGCCAGTGTTCTCGGAAATACGCTACTACCTCCTCAAGCGTCGGAAACAGGGGATCCTGCTTGAACATAAAATGGAGCGTGGAATGTATCAAAGTCCCGAAAATCGCCTCCCGCGACTTAGGAACTCTGATCTTTTGTATCTCCTGAAACTCATACCGCTTGGGACACTGGAGATAGGTCTGTATTGCAGAGTAGGATGTTCGCATGATATAAGAAGTATAAATCAGACCCTTGAAAAAGCAAAGGAGAAAGAGACATGGGAATCAAAAAGATCGAAGAAGATCTTGAATTAGCGAAAAAAGACTTAACCGCTGAACAATACAAACTACTTATTCAAGAAATTAACGACTTCTTATCCATGAGGCATCTATTATTGATAGTAGAAAATGGTACCCTATCAAGATGGTTAAAACGAATAGCGCAGAAATAAAGACAAAGCAGGCGAGTGTGGATAACCCGCCTTTACTTTTGATCTACAAGTTCGCATAATTATACTTAAGTGACTTTAGGTAGGTACATATCATGGAAAAGAACCAAAGACCAATCCCCCAGCATTTTCAAGATTTTCTTGATTGGCTTGACGTTGAAAAAGGTCTCTCTACGAAGTCGCAGGAAAATTATGCACGATTTCTCAAACGATTCCTTGACTGGCTCAAGGCAAACAAACTTGATAAAATAGTGCCACATGAACTTACTACGCAACACATCCGAGATTATCGTCTTTTTCTCTCTCGCCATCTCTCCCCTTCCATCAACAAAGGATTAAAACGAACCACGCAGAATTACTACCTGATCGCTGCGCGGAGCCTTCTGAATTACTTTGCAGATCGTGATATCCTTGCGCTTCCTGCCACAAAGATCAAGCTTGCCAAAAATAAGGAGGAGCGCCAAATCAAATTTCTCACTTTGGAGCAACTCGAAAAACTCTACGGAGCACCCGATATTTCGAAACCAGCTGGAATCCGCGATCGTGCAATACTGGAAACTCTTTTTTCCACAGGGATGCGGATTGCGGAATTGGTCGCGCTCAATCGTGAACAAATCAAAATAAGCCCGGGCATGAGAGACCTTGAATTAAGCATACTCGGAAAAGGAGGCCGCATTCGCACCATATATTTTTCTGAACGCGCCATTTCTTGGCTCGACAAATATCTCAAATCAAGAACGGACGAAGACAGGGCTCTTTTTGTGAATGTGCGGAATATAAAGGGTTTCAATTCGCAGCGTCTTACTCCGCGCTCCATTGAGAAAATGATTAAAAAATGTGCACTACAGGCAGGACTCCCCATGAGTACAACACCCCATGTTATGAGGCACTCATTTGCAACCGATCTTCTCTCCCAAGGTGTGGATCTCCGAACCATTCAGGAATTTCTCGGACATAAAAGTATCACCGCCACGCAGATTTATGCTCACGTCACAAGCAAAAAGTTGCACGAAATTCATCGTAAATTCCATGGCGGCGGACGATAGGTTACAAATAATTCAACGGGTTCAAATATCCTGAGATGCCGGAGACCGGGTCGCTGCCGACTATCGGCAAAGTGATAGTGCGCCGCTTGCCGCAGGTGTTGGCGGGAAATGAACTCACCTGCACGGCCTGGGTGATGGCGACAGTCAAATGCAGGTGCGGGCCCGTGGCGTATCCGGATCTGCCGGAAAGCGCGATGCGCTGTCCGCGGCTCACGGTTTGGCCCCTGGAGACGTCTATATGCGAAAGATGGCCATAGATGGTTGAGAGGTTATTCCCATGTCGAATCAGCGCCCATTTGCCGTAGGATGCGCGCGGACATTCGATATCCGTATCACCTACCGCTTCCACCGTGCCTGCGCCAGCGGCAAATACAGGGGTCCCGACCAGTGCTCGGAAGTCCATGCCATTGTGCCCTTTGCCGCTATAGCCGCCGCTTGCGGCAAAGGCGGTATATCCAAAATATTGCGTGATGCAGTTTTTCTGATCTGTCGCCAAGTCCGATGAGCAGGGCGCCAGCACGGTATCGGGGAGCGGGTATCCGAGCACGCCATGCCCTCGCACCGGCAGCAGTGATGCATTGAGCGTGACTTTGATCTGCCGCTCGTAGTCGGCGATTTCACGCTCAAGCTGCGCTTCTTTGTACTCCTGTTCTTTGATCAGCGCTTGGTATTTCTTTTCTTCATTTTTCGTAATGGCAAGCAGGTTGCTCCGGTCATTTTTCGCAACCACTTGACCTTGTTTCTGGACGATCAGATTATTTTCAAGATTCTGCAGTTCGGCTTTCTTCTCCTCGCTTTCTGATTTTTCCTGGGCGCGTTCGTTGCGTAACTGGTGCAGGCCCTCCAGCGCGACAAGCATATTCTTCTCAAGAAGTGCTGTCTCGCCGAGCGCTCGGAAAAACTGCGCAAGGGAATTGCCCCTGAAAAGCGCATATATATAGGGCTCTTGTTCGCGTCGCGCAAAAGAATTAAGCACGGTTGCAAGGCCGCTTTTCACCTTTCCGATCGACGCGTCTTTTTGGGAGATCTCAAGGCCGAGTTGCTGTATCTGAAGCCGCGCCCGCTTGATCTGGCGCTCGGTCAGGGCAATACCAGTCGAGAGACTGTTGATGGAGTTGTCGATCTTGGCAATCTCCTGTTTAAGCGTGCCGCTCTGCTGCTGGTTTTTCTTGAGTTCTTGCTGATATTTCTTCTTGGCTTCCTGCAGCTTCTGGATCTCCGCATTTTTTTGTTTGATCCCCTTTTGCAGCTCCTTGATCGTTAATGCATATGCCGAAAAGGTCGCAACAAAAAAATGGATGAGACACAAGACTCCAAAAAGATACCACCACGATAGCCGCTTACCAGAGATCATGGATAAGTTATAGCATGTAACCTGCTCTTTGGAAATCTCTCTTCTATCTCATGCGCTCGGGATTTAAGCGAGTTCACACTTATCCGCGATCGCGGATAAGTGTGAACTCGGTATTCGTTGTTTATTCTTATTGCGCGCACGATCTCACGATCTCTTGTGCTAAGCGCACACGTTCCCATGCCTTCTCAATGCCGAGTATAGCCATGATCTCAAACGGGCCGGGCGATGCCTTTTTGCCCGAGAGCGCCACGCGCAAGGGCCAGAGGAGCGGCCCCTTCTCGCCCTCTCCTATCGCATTGAGGAATGTTTTTTCTATGGTTTCCTGGGAATCGTCTTGCTTCAGATCGTCTATTATCTGCTCGATGCGTTCCAGAGACGCCAGCAATTCCGCGCTATCCATTTCTTTCCAGCGCAGCAGTTCTCTCGCATAAACCGGCGGTCTGAAAAAGTATTCCACCCGCTCCCCTATTTCGGAAAGCTTTTTCAGCCGCGGCTGCTCAAGCGCCACCACTTTTTCGATGTACTCGGTCGGAAAGCGGTTATCCGGAAGCGGGATCTGTAGAAAATCGGTGATAAACGGCATACATAGGGAAACAAGATCGGACAGAGGTTTTTTGCGAATATATTCCCCGTTCATCCAGTCGAGTTTCTGGAAATCGAAAATAGCGCCGGACTTTTGCACTCTCTCAAGAGAAAATTCGCTGATTACCTCATCCCTGGAAATAATTTCGCGATCATCCCGAGGGTGCCATCCCAGCAGCGCAAGAAAATTGAAAAGCGCTTCGGGCACGTAGCCGAGTTTGCGGTATTCAAGGACCGACATAGCGCCGTGGCGCTTGGAGAGTTTTGAGCGGTCTGTCCCTAAAATCAGCGGCAGGTGCGCGAATTCCGGAATGGAAAAGCCGAGAGCTTCGGCAAGCAATATCTGCTTCGGAGTAGCGGGAGTAAGATCTTCGCCACGAATAACATGCGATATTTTCATGAGCGCATCATCGATCGTAACCGCGAAATTGTAAAGCGACCTATCAAGATTGCGCGCAATGGAGAAATCTTCGATAATGTCGCTCTCAAAACGAAGATCTCCGCGGATGAGATCACGAAATTGGATGAGGCGACCGAGGGGTGTTTTGAAGCGTATGATGAACTCCGGTTTGGTCTGCATCAGGGCATTTGCCTCGGCGAACGACACGTCGCGATATTCACAGCGATGAAGCGGTGATTTTTTTTCTGCGATCAGGCCGCTTCGCTCCCGGTCGAGTTCGTCTTTCGTATGAAAACAGTAAAACGCAGTCCCCTCTTGTAACAGCCGATTAAGGTATGGCTTATAGATATGGAACCGTTCACTTTGGCGGTAGGGAGCATATGGTCCTCCGACTTCGGGACTTTCATCTGCAATAATTCCGAGCCAGCGAAGCCCCTCAAGAATCTCTGCTTCATACTTTCTTTCCGAACGCGCGATATCCGTATCTTCGATCCGTACGATAACAGTACCGTTCTGATGTTTAGCAAACACATAATTAAAAAGCGCCATACGGGCAGTGCCGATATGCGGTGATCCGGTTGGACTTGGCGGTATGCGAACGCGTGGTGTTGGCATCTTATTTTTGA
>CAYVMH010000002.1:0-16799 GCA_964452595.1 uncultured Candidatus Saccharibacteria bacterium | reverse complement strand
ATATTATGACCACACGAGAATTTACGGCGGTTTACAAAAAAAGGGGGAAGGGCTATGTAGCATGGATTGAAGAATTGCCGGGAGTGAATACACAAGGAGAAACGCGTAAAGAAACCGAAGAAAATCTTAAGGATGCCCTTTTGCTTATCCTTGATACAAACCGTAAGCTTGGGCAAAAAAGCGGGTCTGTAGTCCGCGAGCCCCTCCGCATCGGCGTACCGAGATTCGCATAATACATGAATCGTCGGCAATTGTTGTCGCATTTGAAAGAACATAAATGTCTCTTGTTCCGCGAAGGAAGCAGGCATTCCGTTTTTCATAATGTTGAAACCAGCCGTACTTCCACAGTCCCGCGCCACAGTGAGATTGATGATTTTCTTGCGCGCAAAATTTGCAAGGATTTGGGAATCCCGATGATATAATCGTGTACAGTATTATGTATGAAGCAATAAAAAATTTTGCAAAACAATTTTTGTTCGAGCCGGTTGTGGAAAACGCGGAAAAATTGCCGGTGGCGGACGGGTTTGTGGTTGCAGGCATGGGCGGGTCAAATCTGGCGTCCGGACTTCTGACGATCTTGCAGCCGGAACTCAATGTGGTGTTGCACCGAGACTATGGACTCCCGCACACTCCGGGAGATGCATTGGGAAAAACACTGGTGATCGCAAGCTCGTATTCGGGAAATACCGAGGAGACGATTGATGCGTTTGAAGAGGCGGGCAGGCGCCGGATGCATCGGGCGGTTATCGCGAGCGGAGGGAAGCTGCTTGCACGCGCGAAGCAGTCCAGCATTCCCTATATCCAGCTTCCCAATCTCGAGATTCAACCGCGCTCTGCTCTGGGTTTTAGCACGAAGGCGCTACTCAAACTTATGGGCGAGGAGCAGGCGCTCCGAGAAGTCAGCGCGCTGGCGACTTCGCTTAATCCTGTCGCGTATGAGGATGCGGGCAAAGCGCTCGCGGATCGGCTTGCCGGGCGCGTGCCGGTGATCTATGCATCATCTCGGAATTTTCCCGTCGCATATAATTGGAAGATCAAGTTCAACGAGACCGGAAAGATCCCGGCGTTTTGCAACGCGCTTCCGGAAGCAAATCACAACGAGATGACCGGTTTCTCCGCCAAAGGCGGACCCGCCTTTGGCGGAGACGTTGATTCTGAAATCGGCAGACTCTCTTCTCAATTTTATTTCATTATGCTCAAAGACGCAGATGACGATTTGAGAGTGCGGGCGCGCATGGATATCACGGCAAAACTATATCGGGATCGGGGACTGCCGGTTGCGGACATACCACTTCAGGGCGCCACAGTTTTCCTGAAAATATTCTCTTCGCTCATACTTGCGGACTGGGCTGCGTACTACACCGCGCGCCATTACGAGGTTGACCCTGACGGGGTGCCTATGGTTGAAGAGTTGAAAAAAGTGATTGCATCGCAAAGAACGAAGTGATATATTGGGTACATGCAAGATACTGCTCCTCCGAAAAAATCGCGCATTGACGAGGCGATCCGGAGAAGAAAAGTCAACCGTATTCTATGGACGGCAGGCATACTGCTCGCGGCTATTGTTGTTATCTGGCTGATCGTCTGGCTCGTGATCCGCGGCGCGAAGAATGCCCCGGGGGTCGCGTATGAGGAAATAGGGCGGGAGCACATCGGTCTCAATGACCCGCCGCCAAAGCCCTACAACTCAAATCCTCCGTCTTCGGGCGGGCACTACGCGAGTCCGGCGCATTCGGGCGTCTACGATTACGAAGTCAACGACAAGATTTTTATTCACAATCTTGAGCACGGCAGTGTGTGGATCGCGTATCGTCCAAGCGTGTCCGGCGGGGCGGTTGAAGATCTGAAAAGCATCGTGAAAGAGTTTGGCGGATCAAAGATCGTGATGGCCCCGCGCTCGGCAAACGACGCCGATATCGCGATTGTCGCGTGGGCACGAGTGTTGAAATTTGATCTTGGCAATACTAATGGCGTTCTGTCCGATCAGCAGAAAAACGAAATTCGCCGGTTTTACCGCGCATTCAAAAATCACGGCCCCGAGTTTGTGCCCGGAGACATGGGCGGAGTGGATCCAAAGAGTGTACAATAAAACAGCATTGACTCGACTCGATAAATTCGATAGGGTTGTATGGAAACGGTACATTCAATCAATTCAGTTTTGATACGTCTGACAAGTGAACGATGGGTTCATATTGTAGAAAATCACGACGATCTTGTCGGAAAACTATTTGATGTCTTAGAAACGGTTGCGGATCCTGATTATGTGCTGAGCGGCAAGAATAAGGAACTTCTTGCGGTGAGAAAGAGCAATCCTTATTCACTGGTCGTGGCTTATAGAGAAGTCTCCTCTGTGGACGGTTTTGTGATAACCGCATTTCAAACGACAAGGGTTTATCAATTATTAAGAGCGAGAAAAATAATATGGCGCAAGTAGCATCAGTAAAACAAGCGCTCAAAGTGATCCCTTTCTTTTTTAGCTTGAAATTTCCTCATGCGTGGTTTGATTATGATAAAGAAGCGGATGTGCTCTATATGTCCTTTACGCGGCCCCAACAAGCCACTGACAGTGAAATGCTGCCCAATGACGTTATCGTACGGCGCCGCGGCAAGCAATTAGTGGGACTAACCATACTCAATGCGAGCAAGTTTAACGGGTAGACCACGCTTTAGGAAATGAGAGAGCTCCGCCGGTTTTACCGCGCATTCAAAAACCACGGTCCCGAGTTTGTGCCCGGAGACATGGGCGGGGTTGATCCCAAAACTGTGCAGTAATTTTTTGCATACCGGTTGTTATGGAAAGAATTAAGATCAAAAACGAAGAATTGATTCGTGACCTTGTCGGCGAGGTCAAAGAATTTCCTCGTTACACCACGCAATTAATTAATCTTGCAAATCAAAATGCCCAAGGTACGCGCCCGCGCGTCGTGGGGCAACTGACGGAATTGATCAAAGAATGTCCGGAGAAGACGTATGAGGGGTGGAAGAAGTGGTATCTTACCCGACATCCGGCCGCGATTGACAATGCGATGGAGCGTATTCACAACATGGTGATGAAGTTACAAGACGCAATCCGTCAAATTGATAAAGGGATGATAAGAAAATGGGCGGAAGATTTGATATTGGAAAAAACATTTGTCGGTTTGCGTTTTCAGGAAGCGATTTTGAAGAAAGTAGCGACTTTACAGAGGAAGAAGTACCGGCTTGCAAGTCCACAGGAGGAATCGCAGGGAATTGATGGCTTTGTAGGCGAGGTTCCGATATCCATTAAGCCGGATACTTACCAGACAAAAGATTTTCTTCCGGAGAATATTCAGGTAAAAATTGTCTTTTATCGCAAGACGAAAAGCGGTTTGGAGATCAACGCGGATGCGCTCACCTAGCATTTTATGATACGGACCACACATAAAATTATTATCGGCGATTCACGTGCGATGAACGAAGTCCCTGACGAGTCGGTGCATTTGATTGTGACCTCACCCCCATACTGGCAGATCAAGGATTACGGCGATACGCAACAGATCGGGTTTTATGACTCGTACGACGAATATATTACAAATCTTAATTCGGTATGGGCGGAATGTTATCGGGCACTCTTGCCCGGGTGTCGGTTGTGTGTGAATATCGGCGATCAATTCGCGCGCGCGGCAACGTATGGAAGATATAAGGTGATTCCTATTCGCGAGGAAATTATACGATTTTGCGAATCGAGGGGATTTGATTATATGGGCGCCATCATCTGGCAGAAAAAAACAACGATGCGCACGACCGGAGGTGCCACGGTGATGGGATCATTTCCGTATCCGCGTAATGGTCTCATCGAGATAGACTACGAATTTATTCTGCTTTTCAAAAAGTTAGGCACAGCCCCTCCTGTGTCTCAAGGCATCAAGAAATCGTCGGCGCTGTCCAAAGAAGAATGGCGTCAGTATTTTACCGGGCACTGGAACTTTGCGGGCGAAAAACAAAATGGCGGTCATCTTGCCGTATTCCCGGAAGAACTGCCTAAGCGTTTGATCAAAATGTTCTCTTTTGTCGGAGAAACGGTGCTTGATCCATTTTTGGGAAGCGGGACAACGACGAAAGTCGCAGCATATCTTAGTCGAAAGTCAATCGGTTATGAGATTAATAAAACCTATCTGCCTGTTATAAAAAAGAAAATTGGCGTTGAGGGGCGGTCTTTTTTCGGTCATTCATCTGCATATGAGATTATTTTTCAAAAAAGACAATCTTTAGTCACGGACACATTAAAGAGTGCCAGAAAAGTGGCGCCAGCGATATTGTCCAACAGAATCCGCAGTCCGGAGTTTTGGAAAACATTACAAAAAAAGAAGATAAGTAAAGTGAGCGCCTGACTTTATCGCTATGCTCTACGACATCATCATTATCGGCGGGGGACCTGCAGGAACGGCTGCGGCCGTGTATACGGCGCGCAAACGCTTGAAGACACTGCTCATCACCGAAGAGTTCGGTGGGCAGTCGATCGTGTCCGCCGACATCCAGAATTGGATCGGGGAGCCGCGCATCTCCGGTTTTGATTTGGCAAAAAAACTTGAGGAGCACGTGCGCTCGTTTTCGGATATGGTGGAGGTAAAGATGCCGGAACGCGCGGCAGGAGTTCGTCCTCTGGAGGGCGGCAATTTTTTAGTCACGACCGAAAGCGGCGCGACCTACGAATCAAAAGCCATCATTCTCACTGCGGGTGCGCGACGCAAAAAACTCGGCGTGCCTGGCGAGGAAAAATTCAACGGCAAAGGAGTCGCGTACTGCTCCACCTGCGATGCACCGCTCTTTGGCGGCAAAACAGTCGGCGTGGTTGGCGGCGGCAATGCCGGGCTTGAGGCCGTGGTGGATTTGTTCCCCTACGCTGAAAAAATTTACCTGCTCGAATATGGTGATTCTCTCAAAGGCGATCCGGTCACACAGGAGGAAATCAAGAAGAGCCCGAAGGTAGAGATCATGCTCAACGTCCAGACGCTTGAGATTCTCGGCGAGCAGATGGTAACCGGCATAAAGTATAAAGACCGCACGACCAACGAGGAGAAAGAGCTTGTCCTGCAGGGTGTATTTGTCGAGATTGGATCCGTGCCAAATTCCGAGATGGTCAAAGGTATCGTTGATCTTGACACATTCGGCCAGGTCATTATTGACTCCAAACACGGTACTACCTCGCGCCCCGGCGTCTTTGCTGCCGGTGATATCACCGACGACCCGTACAAACAAAACAACATTTCGGCGGGGGATGCGGTCAAAGCCGCGCTTGCGGCGTATGCATATCTATGGAAGCGCCCTTGATACCGTCTCCAAGCTCCGTCCGGTAACGTTCCGATACAAATGAGATCGTGACGAAAACATTGCGGGCTGAGCGAGCGATCTTTGGGTCTCCAGAGGAGCCGGCGGGGATTACGACGTATGATTTGGATACAAAAGAACCGTATTGTGTGGCAGTGAAAAGCGGAGAGTGGGTGAAGATATTAGGCGCGTGCGATTCTGTATCAGCGCCGACTCCGGTGCCGGAACCGCCGGAGGAGAGCGCAGTTGAACCCGCTCCGGCACCGACGCCTCCGTCTGCACAAGAGTCCATACCGCCTACTCCATAAAAAGGCAAAAGTCAAAATGCAAAATTACAATCCAAAATTCAAAATTGAAACAGAAAAACCTTTGACTTTTCACTTGCACTTTTGCCCTTTGCCTTTTAACTTTTGATTTATGTATCAAAGAGTCGTGAGTTATGGTAGGATAGTCGCAAGATGAATATTGCAATCAACGGATTCGGCAGGATCGGCAGATCATTTTTTCGGGCGGCGTTTGGCGCGCCGGATTTTGACATTGTCGCAATCAATGACTTGACCGACACAAAAACGCTCGCGTATCTTCTGAAGTACGATTCGGTATACGGGCGGTATGGAGAGTCAATTGAAGCAGCCCGCGACCATCTGACCGTTGCAGGAAAAGACATCCACGTCCTTGCAGAAAAGGACCCCGCAAGCCTACCCTGGAAAAATTTGAATGTTGATCTGGTGATCGAATCCACCGGATTATTCACGACATCTGATAAAGCGCACGCGCATCTTGACGCCGGAGCCAAGCGCGTAGTGATTACGGCGCCCGCGACCGGAGACGTGACCACGGCGCTTATCGGAGTCAACGACGATCGGTTTAGAAACGCTTTGCCCATCACCTGCAACGCGTCGTGTACGACCAATTCCGTGGCGCCGGTGATCGCGATCGTCAAGGAAACATTTGGAATCGTAAAAGGCAGCATGATAACGGTGCACGCCTATACCGCGACGCAAAAACTGGTGGACGGGCCAGATAAAGATCTGCGCCGGGGCCGTGCCGCTGCGGTCAATATCATCCCATCCACGACCGGGGCGGCCGATGCCGTGATCCAGGCAATCCCCGAGCTTGCAGGAAAATTCAATGCGGTCGCGATCCGCGTGCCCACCGTCACCGGATCATTGAGCATCAGCACGCTCAAAGTCGGCAGAAGCACAACCATTGAGGAGGTGAACGAGGTATTGCGCAAGGCAGCCGAGGATCCGCGCTGGAAAAAATCCGTTGCGATCACGGAAGACCTCATCGTATCGTCCGACATCATCGGCGAGCCGTACGGCGCGATCATAGATCTCACGCTCACCAAAGTCGTTGATGGCAACCTGATTGAAGTGTTCTCATGGTACGACAACGAATCCGGGTATACCGCGACGCTGGTAGAGCATGTGCGTAGAATTGCTACACATCTGTAAATTCTACACATAACGTCGACCAACGCGCGCACGGCATCTCAAAACTTACTAAACATTGTCCGGGATTCTAGTTGCGCCGAAGGGTACAACCTGTTCTTTGGTTTGTCAATCTTTCCTTGCGGGATCATGTGCGATAGAGTATGGTCACCGTATGGCGACACATACCAATCGCATTCGCACGCTCGCGCATCAGATGAAAAAGCGGCAGACATTTTTCATGTTTGACCAGCTTTTTGGGCGGTTTTCGCAGGACATCGGGATTGATCTTGGCACGGCAAATACTCTGGTCTATGTGCGCGGGAAGGGGATTATCATGAATGAACCGTCGGTGGTGGCGGTCAATCAAAAGACCGGGCAGATCGTGGCAATCGGCGCCGAGGCAAAGCGAATGGTAGGCCGCACGCCGGCGCACATCATGGCGATGCGGCCGCTGGTTGCCGGAGTGGTGTCCGATTTTGAGGTGACGGAGGAAATGCTTAAATATTTTATCCGCAAGGTTCACGAAAAGGGGTTCTCACCCCTTGCGCGGCCTCGCGTGGTGATCGGGATTCCTTCGGGCATCACAGAGGTGGAAAAACGCGCGGTCGAGGACGCGGCGAAAAACGCCGGCGCGCGCGAGGTGTATTTAGTGGAAGAACCCATGGCGGCCGCAATTGGCGTGCGTCTGCCGATACAGGAGGCGGTCGGCTCCATGATCGTGGATATCGGAGGCGGCACGTCGGACATCGCGGTGATATCGCTTGGCGGGATTGTGGTTGCGAAAAATCTGCGCATCGCCGGGGATAAGCTCAATGACGACATCATCCGCTTTGCGCGGGACGAATTCAAATTGCTGCTTGGCGAGCGCACCGCCGAAGACATCAAAATCGCGATCGGATCGACGTATGAGCTTGCCGAGCCGCTTGAGGCGACCATGCGAGGCAGGGATCTCATCACCGGACTTCCCAAAGAGATCATCGTGGATGACGCGGACATCAGGCGCGCGATGCGCCACTCCATCAACGTGCTCGTGAACGCGATCAAAGCGGCGGTGGAGGAAACGCCGCCTGAACTGGTCGCGGACATCATGTATCGCGGTATCGTGCTGGTCGGAGGCGGCTCGCTCCTGCGGGGACTTGGCCAGCTGGTCGCGGAAGAGACGCGCATTCCCGTGAAGGTTGCGGATGATCCGTTGAGCGCCGTAGTGCGGGGCACCGGCATTATCCTTGAAGACATTGAACAACTGCGGGACGTGTTGGTGGATACCGGATATGAAGAAACTCTCAGGTAATAAGCCATGATGATGCGGCGAAAAATACTGTACGGTGCGGCCATGATCCTGATAACGCTCGGACTTATTTTTTTTGGCGGTTCTCTACCGATTGCGTTTCTGCGCTCGGGCATTCTCTCGATTCTTCGCCCAGTCTTTCGAGTCTCACATATGCTCGGCCGCGCGATCCGCGATCCTGCCGGGCAGCCGGAAGAAGGCACGCTGTCCCGTCTTCAGGAAGAAAATCAGCGGCTGCGCCAAATTGAGCAGGCATATCAGATGCTTCTGGAAAAAAATACGGGTCTGCAAAGAATAGTCGGGCTCAAGGAAAAACAGCATGTGCCGCTTCAGGGTGCGAACGTGCTCTTCTACGGCAATGAATTCGGGCGCGCGTTTCTGATGCTTGATGAGGGGACCACAAAAAAAATCCGTCAGGGGAACCTCGCCATAGATACGCGCGGAGCTCTCGTGGGTGTCGTGCGCGAGGCAGGAGAACGGTTTGCGAAGGTCTCGATTGCATCGAATCCGGGCGAGGCGTTCGAGGTTGTCTTGGCGCCATTCAACATAAAAACCCTTGCCAAGGGGATCGGTAACCGGACATTTTCGCTTGAGCTGATTTCCAGCGAGACACCGGTGCGTTCCGGGGACTTTGCGCTTATGCCGGGTCGTCTCGGTGATGCTGACGTGTATATCGGCGAGGTCACGCGCGTAACTTCAAGCGGGGTCGGGGCATTTCAAAATGTATGGGCCGCGATGATCGCGCGTCCCGAAACTCTCAATGAGGTCTTTATCGTTCTTGAGGAATGAGGCAATATATAATCATCTTCGCCATATGTGGAGCATTCGTGTTCGAATGGATCCTGAGCGCGGCGGTTGCCGGTACCGTTGTATTTGTGCCGGTGGCGGCGCTGGTTTTTTTGGTGTTGAGCTGGCGCATGGAGTTTCGGGCGCGCATGTGGTGTGCGCTCGCGGTCGGCTTTCTCATGGATACCGTACAGATGATCCCATTCGGCGCCTCGCTTCTGGCATGCGTGCTGTCGGCGGTTCTATGCGAAATATTCCGGGTATTCTTCTCGAATACCGAATCGCACATCACGCAGGGCGTAGGCACGGTGTTGTTGATGCTCGTGTTTTTTATCACAGTGCCGCTGTTCGGTTTTTTGCTGGGTACATTTATCTGATACGCTCTATGAGACCATTTCAAAACTCCCTTTTCTGCTGCAACGCCGCCATTTCGGCTCCGCCTTCGTCAGTCCTCCTCGGCGTATATTCGCCATATACGCCTTTGTCGTCCTTCCTCGGCTCGCACGAAATGACGTCATTTCGCTACGAAAAAGAGTTTTAAAATGATCTCCATGTCGCTTTTCTCAAGATTCCGTTTCGCGCAAAAATCCCAAAGCCTTCTTGATCCGGATGAGGTCTTGGTAGACTCCATGAACTCGCAGAGACAGCGTGAAGAATTCGAAGGCAGGATCGAAAAACCCATCGGGCGCCTGTCCTCAATATTGTTTCTTGCGTTCATCGGTCTCGGCGTCGGGTATCTTGCGGCGCGTGCGGCCTCATTGCAGATCGCCGCCGGTGACCGTTTTTTTGCGAAGTCGCAGGAAAACAGATTTGTGACGCGGCCGATATTCCCCCCGCGCGGCGTGATCTACGATCGCAGCGGCCGTCCGCTTGTCGAAAATATTTTTTCTTTTGATCTGATTTTTATCAGAGACTCTTTTGCGCGCGCGGAGGGCAATCTCGATGCCCTGATGGAGAATCTCGCTTCTTTGCTCGGCGAGCCGATGAGCGCTTTGGTGCAGGCGGGGTTTCCCGCCTTGCCTCCCGGCGGGCGGGGAGAAGGAAAAATCAGCGCTCTGCCCCGCAGGGTGTTTGTCGCACAAGATATTCCTCTCGATGTCGTTGTCGCCGTCGCCTCGCGTCAAGACGCTTTTCCCGGAGTTCACATCGTTGAAAGTTACCGCCGCCTCTACCATGATCCGTTTGCCAACGCCCACCTCATGGGCTTTGTAGGCAAAATTTCCGAGGAGGAGGTGACGCGCCGTCCCGAACTGCACGATGAAGAGACAGTGGGCAAGAGCGGGGTCGAGGCCTTTTACGACGGCATTTTGCGCGGAAAGGGCGGCAAGAAAATTGTCGAGATTGATTCGTTGGGCACGGAGACGCGCTTCTCGTTTACCGAGAATCCACAAGAGGGATCGGGTATCCGTCTTGCCGTTGACGGTCCCCTTCAGCGCAAGGCCCACGAGATTCTGACGCATTATACGCAAGAAACTACCGGGGCAAGCATTGTCGCGATCGACGTCAAAACCGGCGGTGTACGGGCTCTCGTGAGCTCCCCGTCGCATGACATCAACGCGTTTGGCCGTACCCTCTCATCCTCCGAGTTCCAGAAAATTTTGAACAATCCCCTCAAGCCCCTGTTCAACCGCGCCATCGCTGGCGAATTTCCGTCCGGCTCCGTGATCAAGCCGATCGTCGGCGCGGCAGCCCTGCAGGAAAAGTTGATTGATCCGGAAAAAAAGATCTATGACGAAGGTTTTATCAGTGTGCCGAATCCGTATCAACCCGGGGAGGTCTCGGTGTTTAGAGATTGGCGCGAACACGGCTGGGTAAATTTTTACGACGCGATTGCCGTCTCGGCAAACGTCTATTTCTACTTGATCGGCGGCGGGCATGGCGATCAGAGGGGGTTGGGCGTCGAGCGTCTCAAAAAATACGCAAACTTGTTTGGTCTAGGCTCCAAACTCGGCATTGATCTTGGCGGCGAACAGCCGGGATTCATCCCCGATCCGTCCACCAAGCCCGCGACCAATCCGGAAAATCCCATGTGGCGCATCGGCGATACCTATAATATGTCCATCGGCCAGGGCGGGGTGCGCGTGACGCCCCTGCAAATGGCCGTTGCTACCGCCGCGATCGCAAACGGCGGAAAACTCTTCCGTCCGTATGTGCTCGATGCCGTGCTTGACAAAGATGGCGCTGTCGCGCATCAGAAGAATCCGGAGCTGATCCGCGCGGGCATGGTAGGCCCTGATGCATTGGCGCGCGTCGTAAAGGGCATGCGCCAGACCGTAACCTCAGGCACTGCGCGCAAACTGGGCGATGCGCCGGTTTCCATTGCCGCGAAAACCGGAACCGCACAGACTGGATCCGGAAAGCCGCATGCGTGGGTGACCGCATTTGCCCCGCTCGAGCATCCGGAGCTTGCTGTGGTCATCATGGTGGAGCACGCGGGCGAGGGCGCTACCGTTGCCGTGCCGATCATGCACGATCTCTTGAACTGGTATTTTGATCCGGGCAGAAAGGGTGTGGATAACTAGACCCTTGACACAACTCTTGATTCGCCGTATAGTTTGAGACTAACTATGTCTACCTATATATCAAAAGAAGGGCTTGAAGAGCTCAGAGAGCGTTTGCGCGCGCTCAAGACAGAAAAACGGAAAGAGATCGCCGAGCGTCTTGAACATGCAAAAACGCTCGGCGATCTCTCGGAGAACGCAGAGTACCAGGAGACCAAAGAAGAACAATCACTGGTTGAGTCGCAGATCGCAGAACTCGAAGACTCGCTTCGTGATGCCGTGGTGATCCATAAAGGTTTAGAGACCGATAAAGTTGCCATCGGGTCCACTGTAGTCGTGCAGTCGTCGCGCCATGGAGAAGAGACCTACACGATCGTAGGATCGGAAGAGGCGGATCCGGGCGCAGGCAAGATCTCCAACGAATCGCCTATTGGCAAAGCATTCCTCGGCAAACACATAGGCGATACCGCTGACGTAAAAACTCCCGGCGGCGCCACAACTCATTATACGATCAAGAAGATCAGCTAAGGGTTCAAAACTCGGGATTTACCAAAATTATTATCCTATCGGTGTAGAATTTTGGTAATTAGTATTGTCTTCGATGGTATCAATAAACGAAGAGTTATTCCAAAAAGATCTTTTCTCTTTTCATTTTCTTCTTTTCCCTTTATAGTAACCGTATGGCATTAGAAGACATTCGCAACGAGCGTGTGCGGAAACGCGCGACACTTTTAGAGCAGGGAGTAGATCCGTATCCGGCGCAAACCGGTCGGATGCATGCGGTTGGGGAGTTGCTCAAAAAATTTGCGGCGCTTTCGGCGTCGGGAAAAAAAGTAACGGTTGCGGGGCGCGTTACGCATAAGCGCGAGCACGGCGGCGCCGCGTTTTTTGACGTGCAGGACGAGACCGGAAAAATTCAGGTCTTGATGAAGCGCGATACGCTCGGCCACGAGCAATATGAACGCGCGCTCTCGGTGGTTGATATTGGCGATTTTCTCGGCGCGGAAGGAGCTTTGTTTGAAACCAAGCGCGGAGAGAAAACGCTTGAGGCCAAACAATGGCGCATGCTCGGCAAATCGCTGCTCCCGCTCCCGGAGAAATGGCACGGATTGCAGGACGTGGAGGAGCGGTTCCGCAAGCGCTACCTTGATCTCATCATGAACGAGGAGGTGCGGGAGCGGTTTCGCATGCGCTCGGCCATCATCGCGTTTATCCGGAAGTTCCACGAGAAAGAAGGGTTTCTGGAGGTTGAGACGCCGATATTCCACCCGATCCCCGGAGGCACGCTTGCCAAACCATTTATCACGCATCAGAACGCTCTTGATATTGATCTCTATTTGCGAATTGCAAAGGAGCTCTATCTGAAACGATTATTGGTTGGAGGGCTTGAACGGATCTATGAGATTGGAAAAGATTTTCGCAACGAAGGCATTGATGCTACGCATAGCCCGGAATTTACCATGCTTGAGTGTTATGCTGCGTACTGGGACGAAGAGGATATGATGAGCTTTGTCGAGAATCTGTTCTGCGCCATGGTAAAAGAATTTTTTCATGGTTTGAAAATAGAGCAAGATGGCAAAGAGATTGTGTTTAAAAAACCATTTGCCCGTATCGCATTCAAAGACCTGCTCGCGCGCTATGCGCTCATCTCGGATTACGATGCCGAGACGCGGGATTCGCTTGGCACTCGTGCGCGCCAGCTTGGGATCGAGACCGGCGCCCACGAATCAAAGGGCAAGATCGCCGACGAGATTTATAAAAAAATATGCCGTCCGTATCTGGTCCAGCCCACGTTTATCACGCACCACCCGCTCGATATCTCTCCGCTCGCAAAAAAATGGGAAGATCGTCCGGGAGAGGTGCGGCGGTTCCAGCTTATCGTGAATGGCCTTGAGCTGACCAATGCATTTGCAGAACTAAATGACCCGGTTGACCAGCGGGAGCGGTTTGAGGAGCAGGAGCAAAGCCGCGAGGGAGGGGAGGAGGAAGCAATGCGTCTTGACGAGGATTTTTTGGAGGCCATGGAGCACGGCATGCCGCCCGCGGCGGGTCTTGGCATCGGCATTGACCGCTTGATCATGTTTTTCACCAACCAAAAAAACATCCGTGAGGTGGTGCTTTTTCCGACGATGAGATCGAAATAATATGCTGGATATAAAATTCATCCGCGAACATCCTGACATACTCAAAGAATCGCTTGCTCGGCGCAATGCGCGCTTTGACGTGGATTATCTGCTCGATCTTGACGAGCGGCGAAGGGCAAAGATCGGGGAAGTTAATGATCTGCGCAATAGGCAACATGTCATTTCGGATGCCGTGGTGACTATGGGCGGAGCCGATCGTGAACGAAAGATTGCTGAATCGCGCGCTATGAAAGAGGCGCTCGCGCATACCGAATTTGAGATGAAAACGCTCGAAGAAGAATTTAAAACGCTCATGTATGAAATTCCCAATCTGCTTCATCCGGACGTGCCTCCGGGCAAAGACGATTCCGAAAACAAGGCGCTTCGCACATGGGGCGAGAAACGCGAGTTTGCGTTTGAGGTGAAAGACCATATCGCTCTTGGCGAGCAGCTTGGCGTCATTGATATGGAGAAAGCGGCGGAGGTGTCTGGTGCGCGGTTTGCGTACCTGAAAGGGGATCTCGTATCTTTGCAGTTTGCCCTGATCCGGTTTGCTTCTGATACCTTGAGTTCGCGGGAGACGTTGCGCCGTATCGCAGGTACGATGCAAGAAAATATTCCCGATGCGCCGTTTATGCCGGTGAGCATTCCTCTTATGATCCGGCCCGAGGTGTACCAAAAAGCGGCGCGATTGAGCGAGACAACCAAAGAAGAACGGTATCGCCTTGCGGACGACGATCTCTACCTCATCGGCAGCGGAGAACATACACTTGTTCCGCTGCATATGAACGAGACCATACCTGAAGACAAACTCCCATTGCGCTACGTCACTTTCTCAACGTGTTTTCGCAGAGAAGCGGGTTCGTACGGCAAAGATACGCGCGGGATACTTCGCGTACATCAGTTTGATAAAGTTGAGATGGAATCTTTCACGAGCGCCGAAGATTCTTTCCAGGAACATCTCTTTTTCATCGCAATCCAAGAGCATCTGGTGCGCGCATTGGGCCTGCCGTACCGGGTGGTGCTCTCGTGCGGCGGCGATACTGACGAGCCGTGCAGCCACCACGTTGACATTGAGTGCTGGATGCCAGGCCAAAATAAATATCGCGAGACCCACTCCGCCGACTACACCACGGATTACCAGACCCGGCGTCTCAACACCAAAGTCAAAATAGCCGACGGCTCGGTAGAACTGCTCCACGCCAACGATGCGACCGTATTCGCAATCGGCCGCATGCTCATTGCCATTATGGAAAACTACCAGCAGGAAGACGGCTCAATCGAAATTCCAAAAGTGCTGCAGCCGTATATGGGCGGGAAGGAAAGGATAGGTTCAAATAAAAAAGTATGAAAGATATGAAAGAGTAACCACCGTTCTTTAACTATGGCGGCCATCAACAAAAAAGTTTGGCGAGAATATTTTGAAAAAATCATTTCCGGCAAGAAGAAGCTGGAATTACGCCTTGCCGATTTTGAGATAAACGAAGGCGACACTTTGGTTTTGGAAGAATGGGACAAAGACAAGCAGGAATACACCGGAAGAAAGGTTGAGGTTGTCGCAACTTATATTCTCAAAACCAAAGGCCAAACTTTTTGGCCACCAGAGGAAGTTGAAAAACATGGTTTTCAGATTATCCAATTTGAGCCGAAGGATAGTCCTGCACAACGGCCAAAAGTTGGCGTTGGTGTAATGATTTTGAAGAACGATAAAGTTTTGCTCGGAAAACGCAAAGGTTCACATGGCGAGGGTGAATATGCTTTCCCCGGCGGCCATTTGGAATACATGGAATCTTTTGCGGATTGTGCTCGGCGCGAGGTTAGCGAGGAATGTGGAATAGAAATTGAAAATATCCGTTTTCAGTATTTAGCAAACATTACGAAATATGCGCCGAAGCACTATACGCACATTGGTCTTGTGGCAGATTGGAAAAACGGCGAGTCGAAAGTTGTTGAGCCGGAAAAATCAGAATCGTGGGATTGGTATGATATGGACAACCTGCCTCAACCGATTTTTGAAATGTGCAAGTTGGCCGTTCAATGCCACAAGACCGGAAAGAATTATTTGGATGTTTCGGATTTAATTTAGCTGCTAAATGTCTTTCCATCTCCGCACATGGATCGAAATAGACGGCAATGCGCTTACGTCTAATGCGGAGCAATTTTTGCGTATTATCCCGGCCCGTACCCGGCTTATGGCGGTGATTAAGTCCAATGCATACGGGCATGGGTTGTCGCTGGTTGCGAAGGAGCTTGCCGGATTACGAAGCGAGAACGTTCCAGACTTAGTCTCCAAGGAGACTAAGTCTGGAACGAAACTGCTCTGGTTCGGGGTTGATTCAATTATGGAGGCGCTTCGCCTGCGGAAAGACGGGATCACAAATCCGATCCTGGTGCTGGGCTATACGCTTCCGGGGCGCATGGCTGATGCGGCAGGGCACGATATTATCGTAAGCATATCAAATTTTGAATCTCTTTCCGCACTTAAGGGGTTGCGTGAGCGGCCGCGGTTTCATCTCAAACTGGATACAGGCATGTGCAGGCAGGGGTTTATGCCCGGAGACATGCCCAGGCTGATCGCATTGCTCCGGCGATTTAGATTGAAACCCCACGGTATTTTTACGCATTTTGCTTCCGCCAAAGATCCGGATGATATCGCATATACTCGCATGCAAATAAAAAAGTTTCAGAGCATTGTTTCCAGATTCCGGCAGTCCGGTTTCCGGAATCTGGTGTGCCATGCGTCCGCGACCGGCGGCACGCTCTTTTTTCCCGAAGCGCATTTTGATATGGTGCGGATCGGTATGGGGCTATATGGATATTGGCCGTCGGGGGAATCACAAAAGGCGGAGAAGAAGTTGAAAATCGGACTTGAGCCCGTACTTACATGGAAATCGGTCATTGCCGAAGTTAAAAAAATTCCCAAGGGGTCGCGGGTGGGGTATGATGGGACTGAACGCGTATCGCGCGACACGACCACGGCGGTAATCCCGATTGGCTACTGGCACGGGTATGACCGAGGACTCTCCAAGATTGGGGAGATGCTGGTGGGTGGAAGGCGCGCAAGAGCGCTTGGTAGGATCTCCATGGACATGACCGTGCTTGATGTGACTGACATTCCCAAGGTGCGCGTCGGAGACGAAGTGGTCCTAGTTGGAACTCAAGGCAAGGAAAAAATACTTGCGGACGATCTCGCCGCCAAAATCAATACCACCGCATACGAATTTCTCACGCGGATCAATCCCTTGATCAAAAGAATCGTGAAATGAAAACGCTCGGCGATCTTGAGGCATTGTCGTGCCTGTTGACACCAACAAAGCCCGGCTCAATGCCTGCGTTGACATGGGCATTGCGGATGCCAAGGAGTTTTTGAGGACAT
>CAYVMH010000001.1:31912-42173 GCA_964452595.1 uncultured Candidatus Saccharibacteria bacterium | reverse complement strand
GCAGACCATTGCGCAATCGTGGCTCGTGCTCAAACTCACCGGGTCCGGCACGGCCCTGGGCGCGATTTCTGCCTTGCAATTTCTCCCGATACTGCTTTTTGGCGCATGGGGCGGGGTGATCGCGGACCGGTTTCCGAAAAGAAAGTTGCTTTTCTTCACGCAATCCAGCGCGGGTATGCTCGCGCTGACTTTGGGCGTCGCGGTCGCAACCGGCGCGGTGCAGCTTTGGATGGTCGGCCTTCTGGCATTTTGTCTCGGGCTCCTAAACGCCATAGACAACCCCACGCGCCAAACATTTATCATTGAAATGGTCGAGCGTGAACATTTTCCAAAAGCCGTGTCGCTCAACGCGACCCAGGGAAATCTCGCGCGCGTGATCGGCCCTGCAATCGGCGGCACGCTCATCGCAACCGTGGGCATCGCGGCGTGTTTCTTTATCAACTCCGTCTCCTACATCGGGGTGCTCGCGGCATTGTGGCTCATGCGGCCGGATGAATTAAGTACTGCTCCGCCTGTCGGGCGCACCAAGGGCCAACTTCGCGAGGGCTTTCGGTACGTTGCCTCAACGCCGCTCGTGCGCGACGTTCTGGTGATGATGGCGATCGTGGGCACGCTCTCGTACGAATTTGTGGTGACGCTGCCGCTCTTGGCGGAATTTACCTTTCATGCGGGGGCTGGCGGATACGCGGGGTTGATGTCCGCAATGGGTGTCGGCTCAATCGCGGGGGGTCTCTTCACCGCGCATCGGCGTACACACTCGCCGCAGATGCTCGTCTGGGCAGCGCTGCTTTTTGGAGCGGTCATGCTCGGAGTCAGCGCGGCGCCGACGTATGCGATGGCGCTGGTACTGATGGCGCTGGTGGGCTTTTTCTCCATCAACTTTCTCTCGCTCGGCAATGTCCTGCTCCAGCTTGAAAGCGATCCCACCATGCGCGGCAGGGTCATGGCGCTCTGGGCAGTCGCGTTTCTCGGCTCAACTCCGATCGGCGGCCCCATCATCGGCTGGATCGGCGAACACACAGGCCCGCGCTGGGGTATTGCCGTGGGCGGTGTTGCCGCTATCGTGGCCGCGGGATTCGGCGCGGCGAGGTTTCGGAGGGATAAAAAATCCTCCGACCAGGAGATAGTTGATGCGCATTGACTTTTTTCATACTCGGTAATAAAATAAACATCGCCAAGCGAGAAGTGGAAAATACACCCAACAGGAGGACGTAACAATGAGCCTACCACACAAACTCGGTAATGTTCTTTGGCAATATACACAATCAAAACTGTTTCGTATGGAAGCCGAAGAGGCGCATCTTGCCGCGCTTCGACAACTGGAAATGCTTGATTTTTTTAGGATGCACGGACTACTCTCTTTGCTTTATCGGAGTCCCTTGTGGCATATATCCGTACATGTTGCGGGCATGGACTGGCTCAATCCGGTCGGTCTTGCGGCGGGTTTTTCCAAAAACGGAGAAGCGCTTGCCGGACTTGCCGCACTCGGGTTTGGATCCATTGAGATCGGTACGATTGTGCCTCGACCGCAAGAAGGCAATCCGCAACCGCGGGTCTTTCGATACCCAACAGACCACGCAGTAATTAACCGCTACGGGTTTAATTCAAAAGGTTCTAAATTTGTTGCCGCACGAATCTTCTATACGCACCGTACATTCTTTATCCCCACTCCGTTCATATTCTCTATAGGCGCAAACAAGATTACGATAGACGCCTATGCCGAATCAAAAGACCTGAATTCGGTGGTGGCGGATTATATTGCGGTGTTTACGGATCTCCTGCCCGTAATGCGACCGAAAGACGGCTTGCAGATCAACATCAGCTCGCCCAATACTCCGGGACTTCGAGACCTGTTTGATCGTCTATCCGAATTTCTCGGTCTGTTTGTAGAGCAGGCGAAAAGGGTTGCTGTTGCCGCCGGAAGGTATCAGCTTCCGCCTCTCATCCTCAAAGTAGCGCCTGATGGATTTAGCGCCGAGGATTACCGGAATATTGTCCTGATCTCAGCCGAACACGGTTTTGCTGGGATTGAGGCGACAAACACTACCATTGACGAGACAATCAAAAAGTCATATGGGTTTTCGGAAAGCGGTGGATTATCAGGCCTTCCGCTTCGCAGACTTGCAACGGGTTGTCTTATGCATATGCGAGAATCAGCCGAGAAAAATGGCATTGATCTCATTGGCGTAGGGGGCATTCTCAACGGGAGACATGCTGCGGAGAAATGGCAAACCGGGGCCAAGGCAATACAGCTCTACACTGGCCTCATTTTCCGAGGCCCCGAACTTATCCGTGAGTGTATTGAAAGATATCTCGTGATACAGAAATTAAAATAGGTGGGCACCGCCTAATAAGAAAAGTCGCTTTGGAGCGCATGCTTTGAAGCGGCTGAAAACAAAAGCACCCAATACGGGTGCTTCTTTTTTGGTTTATCTCATCAGGCCTGGGTCCCCATGTTCTGTCTTCGTGGTTTAGTACTCCTGTCTTGTTCAAAGGGAACGGGATATTGTCCCGTATAGCATGCATCACAGAAATTCGCTGTCGTTCTCACCGGCGGTGATGCGCTTTCGGTCACTGCTTGGTACAAGGCATCGAGCGAAAGATATCGCAATGAATCCGCACCGATGAATTGCTGTATTTCGTGAACATTGCCGTTCAGTCGCGCGGCAATCAGTTCATCCTCGTAGGTATCAATGCCGTATGCGCATGGGGCAATGGGCGGAGGCGACGGGATGATGACGTGTACTTCGCGCGCTCCGGCGATCCGCATCAACTCCACGATAATGCGCATCACGGTTCCCCTGACCAGCGAATCATCAATGACGATCACGCGTTTATCCTTTACCCATGCGGCAATGACATTAGATTTGATGCGCTGCAAAATCTCTCTGGCGATCTGTTCTCCTTCCTGAAACGACCTTCCGATAAACCAACTGCGATGCACGCCTGCTTTGAGGGGTATAGGGTTTTTTCGTTCCTGGAACGCATAGCGGAGCGTTGCTTCGTAAAATCCGAGTGCCGCATGGAGCCCCGAATCAAGTACGGGAACAATCACATCGGCATCAATCCAACCCGCCTCCTCGAACATGAGTTTACCCATGAAGTCGCGCGCAAGCGAGACATTTATTCCCCCGACGTAACTGTCTGGATTGGCGAAATACACATGTTCGAAAATGCAACTTTTTGGCTTTGGTTCGGCCCATTCCACAGTTTCGATGATGCCAGATGGGCCGATCACGATGAGTTGAGCAGGGTTGACATCGCCAATATATTGCCCGCCAAGTACCTCGATCGCCGAACTTTCCGAAGCGACAATACTTGCGTTCTCGCTGATGCCCAACGCCAAGGGCCTGAATCCGTGAGGATCCCGAACGCAGTAGAGCTTGCCATCATAGAGAATAATCATGCTGTACGCTCCCTTGATCTTGTTCTGCAGGACGTCAAGCAGTGCATCTCGAAAGGTGTCTTTTGATGAGTGCATGAGGTAAGGAATGAGCACTTCAGTATCGCTGGTTGATTGGAATTTGTACTCCCACATCTCTTCCGCCTCTTTGCGCAGCGTGATTGCATTCGCGAATTCTCCATTATGCGCGAGCGCGGCCTGCTTGCCGCGTTGTATCCATGTGATGGGCTGGATGGTATAGCCAAAGGTCGCGTACCGCACCTGACCGACTCCCATGTAACCGGGCAGATTGTCGAGTTTATTGCGTCCGTCAAAAACCGCCTCGACAGAACCGGCGCCACGCAATTCATGAATTTGTCCGTCGTGGTCGTAGGTAACCACACCTGCACCCTGTGGGCCGCGATTCTGGAGTTTCGCAAGCAGGAGATTTAATTTTTCAGTAGCGCGATCAGTGGTAGGACCATAGAATCCGACTATTCCGCACATAGTTTGATCTCCTCCCCTTTATGCATGATGTAAAGAACTTCTGCTCCCAGAGTAGCACAGAAGGGAGAAACGTGCTACGCTGCTTTTAGCTATTTTGTAACCGAATCACCACAAGAAGGAGATGCTCATGTTTGAGGCAAGAAGCATCATTGGCGATATTGAGGCGATGAAGCAGACCATGAAGTCTTTCGAAGCCGAGCCGCTTGGTCATTACCTGTTTTGGGACAGCATTTTTGTGCCAAAGGATAAGGGTGAGAAAATAGATCTGAATCTCCGCACCATTCGTCTGCGGGTCATGGATATGAGTGCGCAACGGTCGAAAAAGGCGATGGTGACTGAGAAGACAACATTATGGTTTCCGACGTACAAGCAAGACACCATAGTCATACAGAAGACTTTTGATAGCGAGCCCGAAGCGCATAAGTTTGTTGCGGATCACTATCGCCGCGAGTCTTTGAAGGTCGGGCCGAAATATTTCCGCGAAGGATGGCAGTACAAATTAGGAGATTGCCGCCTCTTTATTGAAAAAATCATGGTCCCGAATTTAGTCCCTAGTTTCCCGCCCACGATTGAAATCCAGGCGGAGACCGAAAAAGGACTTGCGGTATGCTGCACACGATTAGGCATACGCGATTTTATTCCTTGTTCTGTGCCTGAAATGGTACGCCAACGTCTCGACGAAGTTTATCACAAGCCCAAGGGTTGACCTTGCGGCTTTTTGTCTTATACTGAAATATGGGTGTTACGGTAATCTTGCTATGAAAACTCGTGCGCTTACCCCAAAAGATTTGGGATGGACGCGGTGGAGAAAAACGGATATGCGGGTCGCGGCAGAAGCGGCGATCATGGGTTTCGCAAAAGCTAAAAAAGCGATCAAGCGCATTCACGTGGGCGAGCGGACATTTGCCAATACCATATGGCCGTATGAGCAGGCGATGCGCGAGGTGAGTATGCTTGAATGCAAGCTGCACCTCTTGGCGAGCGTTGCGCGCCGGCAGGATGCGCGCGCGGTAGCTCACGATACTGTCCGATGGATGCACGCGCGGCTCGTTGATCTGCTCTATGATGCGCGGCTGTATCGCGTGTTTAGAGAGTATGTCGCGCAAAAAGAAAACATCGCTCCCGATGCAAAACGTCTCGTCGCGTTTCTGATCCGCGACTGGCGGCGCATGGGCATGGATCTTGCTCCGGCGCGGCGCGCCGAAGTCAAGCGAAACAGAAAACTGCTCACTCGGCTCGCGCTCTCATTCCAAAAAAACCTGAACGAATATCATGATGAGATCCTCGTGAGTCGGAAAGAGCTTGCCGGTCTGCCGGAATCCTATGTCAACGGTTTGCGACGCGATGCGAAAGGGCGCTACGGCGTGACACTTGCATATCCGGATCTTTTTCCTTTTCTGCGTCATGCACAAGATGAAAATCGGCGCAAGGAGTTGGCGGGAAAGTATCTGCGGCATGGAGGCGTGCGGAATCTTGCGCTGCTGCACAAAGCCATTGGGGTGCGGGAGCGCAACGCAAAGCTGCTTGGCTACCCGACGCATGCGCACTATGTGCTTGAGGTGAAGATGGCAAAAACTCCCGAGCGCGTCATGAAATTCATCGAGGATCTTATCGCGCATACCCGATCTGGCGTACAAAGGGAAATCAGGGAGCTTGCCGCGCGCAAGAAAAAAGAGACCGGGAATAAAAAAGCGCGCCTCGAGTATCATGATGTCGCATTTTATGGAGAGCTCGTCCGGCAGGAGAAATTCAAACTCGATTCCGAAAAGGTGCGCGAGTATTTTCCGCTTGAGTTTGTGCTGGCAGCCATGTTTAAGATCTACTCGCAGGTCCTATCCGTCCGATTTCGCAGACGTTCGGGGTTCAGACTTTGGTCTCCTGATGTTGCATTGTATGAGGTGGCGGATCACCACGGCTCGCTCATCGGCTATTTCGGCCTTGATATGTACCCGCGCAAGGGCAAATACGGCCATATGGCGGCGTTCAACGCGGTGTCTGGCTCCGCGGCCGGCCTGTCTGAAAAACAACGTACGGCGCCCGTCTGTTTTCTGGTCGGCAATTTTCCAAAAGCCAACAATGCCAAAAACCCGTCGCTCTTGAGTCACGGCGAGGTTACTACGCTTTTCCACGAATTCGGCCACATCATGCACTTCACGCTCGGGGAGCAACGGTTCGCCTCCCAGAACTCCTTTGCGGTTGCCGGGGACTTTGTGGAGATGCCCTCCCAGATGCTTGAGAACTGGACATGGGACCGCGCGATTCTCAAAAGGATCTCGCGGCATTATAAGACGGGTAAACCTCTGCCGGATGGTATCATTGACAACATGCTTGCGAGCAGAAATTTTCTTGAAAGCTATGCTATGACTCGTCAGATGGTTCTGGCGTCTTATGATATGGCGCTTCACATGAAGCCGCCGAAAACCGCAGCCGAGAACAACGCACTCATGCGCAAACTCAACAAGAAGTTACTTGGGATCAAGATGCCAAAAGGCAGCATGTTTGGCGCAGGGTTTGGTCATCTCATGGGCGACTATGATGCGGGCTATTACGGCTATGCATGGTCAAAGGTATATGCCGCGGATCTTTTTACCCGCTTTGAGAAAGAGGGAGTAATGAGCACACGGGCGGGCAAAGACTACCGCAGCCTTCTTGCCAAGGCAGCGGCCAGGGATGAAATGGAAACAATCGTCGAATTTCTGGGAAGAAAACCAAACGACAAGGCATTTCTCAAACAACTCAAGCACAAGTAACATGATTCTGACGACTCATGCGCTCATCGGCGCGGCAGTGGCGAGCATGGTTCCGGGGCATCCGGCGCTGGCGTTTGGCGCCGCGTTTGCAAGCCACTTCGCGCTCGATGCGATTCCGCACTGGCATTATCCGGTTGCGTCTATCAAGAAAGACAAGCGGGATCGGATGAACAACGACATGGTGATCGGCAAACATTTTATTGCCGACCTTGCCGTGATCGGCTTTGACGCGCTCGCCGGAGTTGTGATCGCGCTCACTGCTTTTTATTGGTTTGGACACATGTCGTGGCAATTGGTCTTGATCGGCGCAATCGGCGGGATTCTGCCCGATCCGCTTCAATTCGTCTACTGGAAATTTCGGCGTGAACCCATCACGTCGCTTCAGCGCCTGCACATGTGGATCCATGCGCGTACCGATCTGGATGACCGACCACTATTGGGTATAAGCTCACAGATCTTACTCATACTGGGATCTATACAGTTGATGGGATTGTGATCGCCAATCGGGGATTGACAGAGTGTAAAAAGTTTGTTAATATTTATACATCTTACATCCTGGATATTGGTTGGAGCGCGCAGGGGGTGTGGGATTTTTAATTTGGGAGAAATTATATGACTGCGGCAAAACGAAAAACCGAAGACGTGGCCATGCGGCTGACCGAGTGGGTGGGAACGCCCAACTCGATTTTGGTGCACACGTTTTTGTTCGCGTTTGCGTTTGTATTTGTCTTGTTCGGGGCGGCCGTGGATACGGTGCTTCTGGTGCTTACGACCGTGGTGTCGCTTGAAGCCATTTATCTCGCGCTTTTCATCCAGATGACGGTAAACCGAAATACCCGGAGCCTGGAGGAAGTGGAAGAAGATATAGAAGAAATCCAGGAGGACGTCAAAGAGATCGAGACCGATGTCGGCGAGATCTCGGAAGATGTCGAGGAGCTTGCCGAAGACATGGACAAGATCCAGGAAATCGAGGAAAAAGAAACCGCCGCTGATACCGATACGCGCGCGGCAGTAGAGAAGATTGAAAAAGACCTCCAGCGCCTGCTGCAGGACATTGAGGCGTTGAAACAGTCACAGTGATTGGAACGATCGGGTATATACATGAGGCTGTAGAAAAACGCTTTTCGTCATCCAGATATTGTTTTGCTTGCAAAAACTTCCGCGCAATGGGAATATAAATCAATGGAAATCAGGGAAGTTCTGAAAACGTATTTTGGGTATGACGAGTTTCGGCCGCTACAGCAAGAGGCGATCGAGCAGGTGCTTGCGGGAGGAGATGCGTTCGTTCTGATGCCGACCGGCGGTGGGAAGTCGCTGTGCTACCAGCTGCCGGCTTTGATGCTGGACGGACTAACCCTCGTGGTCTCTCCGCTGATCGCGCTCATGAAAGACCAGGTGGACGGGCTGCGGGCATGCGGCGTCGCAGCCGGTTTTCTCAACAGCGCGCTTTCGAGTGCCGAGGCGGCGTCTCTGTACCGTCAACTGCGCGAGGGAGAAATCAAGATTTTATATGTGGCGCCGGAGCGCCTTGTTCTGGAATCGTTTCAGAATTTTTTGCGCGAGCTGCCGATTTGCTTGATCGCAATCGATGAGGCGCACTGCATCTCGCAATGGGGGCATGATTTCAGGCCCGACTATCGGAATCTCAAGCTCTTGCGCCGGGTGGCGCCCGAGGCGCCAGTGATCGCGCTCACGGCAACGGCGACCGAGCGCGTGCGAAAAGACATCGTGGACGAACTCGGTCTTCGCGATGCGCGTCTGTTTGCCTCCGGCTTTAACAGGCCGAATTTGAGTTATCATATCGAACAGGCGGCAGGACCGTCAGCCCGGGCAGGAAAAGAACGGCAGCTGATCCGGCTGTTGGGTGAGTATCAAAATGCCTCGGTGATCATCTATTGTCTTTCGCGCGCCGATACCGAGAAGTTGGCGGCAAAGCTGCAACGAGAAAGCATCCGCGCACTGCCGTATCACGCCGGCCTTGATGCGGAAACTCGCAGGCAAACGCAGGAGCAATTCATCCGCGACGAGATCTCGGTGGTTACCGCGACCATCGCATTTGGCATGGGCATTGATAAGCCGGATGTGCGGCTCGTGGTGCATTACGATTTGCCAAAATCCCTCGAAGGATACTATCAGGAAACCGGACGCGCCGGGCGCGATGGCCTGCCAAGCACATGCGTTTTGTTTTATGCATACGGCAGCAAATTCAAGCACGATTTTTTCATCAGGAGATCCGAAGACGCGTTTGAGCGCGAGCGCCTCACGCGCATGCTCAACCGGGTGATCGAATTTTGCGAATTGAAAACGTGCAGGCGCGCATACCTGCTGCAATATTTTGGCGAGCGCGGAGGCGCGGAATCGTGTGGGGCGTGCGATACGTGCCTGCAGCCAAAAGAAGAATTCGATGCGACCGAGATCGCGCAAAAAATCCTTTCCGCGGTATTGCGCACAGGCGAGTATTATGGCTTGACGTACATTACCGATGTGCTCTTGGGAAAACGGAATCGGACTGTGTTTGAGCGCGGCCACGATGCGCTTTCGGTATTTGGCATCGTACAGGACATGAACAAAGACGAAGTTCGAGAGATCATGCGCGAGCTGATCAACCATGGGCTGCTTGAACGCAACAGCGGCGAGTATGATACGTATCGCGCGAGCGTCCTGGGCAAAAGAATTTTGCGTGAGCGCGCCCCGGTAATACTCTCGCGCGCGCGACAGGAACCGCAAGAGGAGGATGCCGCGACTCTCAGCACGACCGTGCGGTCCAAACATGCTACGCTTCGCCGGATGCTTGGCGCGTTGGCCGCCGGGCGTGACAAGCGCGAATTTGACGAAGAATTGTTCAAGCGCCTTCGCGCGCTTCGTTCGCGGCTTGCGCGTGAACGCTCAGTACCGGCCTATATCGTATTCGGGGACAAAACGCTACAAGAGATGGCAACCCGTATGCCGCAGGATGCAGCAGGCATGCTTCGCGTAAACGGAGTCGGCGAGCGCAAACTCAAGGACTTTGGAGATGTATTTCTTACCGAGATTCGTGCGTATCTGGCACGTTAGTGTTAGTATACCTAGAAGATAAAATAAATGATGGAGTTCATACTTATCTGCGATCGCTGGTAAGCATGAACTCCATGACGACTATGACGACTATTAAGAGCAGACCACAGATTGCGGTATTTGGCGGAGGGTGCTTCTGGTGCACGGAGGCCGTGTTTAAAATGCTCAAAGGGATCGTCTCGGTCATGCCGGGGTATGCGGGTGGGACAAGAGAAAATCCGACGTATGAGGAGATATGCGGCGGCGCCACGGGATATGTTGAGGTGATTCGGATCGAGTATGATCCCGAAAAAATAACATTTCGCGATCTGCTCACCGTGTTTTTTGGAAGTCATGATCCGACTTCTCTCAACCGGCAGGGCAATGACGTGGGCGCCCAATATCGCTCGGTTATTTTTTACACGATGCTGGAGCAAAAAGAAGAAGCGGCGCGGTTTATCAAAGGGATTAACGAATCAAATGCCGCGGGCAAACCGGTCGTGACCGCGGTGGAGCCGCTGGGCAAGTTTTACGAATCGGAGAGTTACCACAAAGATTATTATGCAAGGAATCGCGGCAATCCGTATTG
>CAYVMH010000001.1:15441-31812 GCA_964452595.1 uncultured Candidatus Saccharibacteria bacterium | reverse complement strand
GAGCAGTACCGGGTGTTGCGGGAAAAGGGGACGGAGGCGCCTTTTACGGGCAAGTATACACACGAGAAACGCGCAGGCATGTACGCGTGCGCCGCGTGCGGCAATCCGCTGTTTTCTTCCGATACGAAATTTGATTCGGGCACGGGCTGGCCGAGTTTTGATGAAGCGCTTCCCGGGGCCGTGAAATTTGTGTCTGACGGAACGCATGGCATGGAGCGGACGGAAGTGGTATGCGCCAAGTGCGGCTCGCATCTGGGGCATGTATTCGATGACGGCCCCACGAAAACAGGCAAGCGCTACTGCATGAATTCGGTGTGTCTTGAATTGGGAGAGAAGAAAGAGTAAACATGAAAAGTGCGCATCCGGCAATCAAACTGTTGAAAAAAATTCCAAAAGGTAGGGTAACAACCTATCAAGAGATAGCGCGGATTTGCAAAACCTCGCCTCGCGCCATCGGCAGGATCATGGCAGACAACGAGCATCCGATAGAGTATCCCTGCTACAAAGTCGTGGCATCGTCCGGCGAGTTGACCGGCTACAGCGCTCCGGGCGGCGTCGCGGCCAAGCGCAAGCTCTTGCAACGCGACGGCGTGGGATTTATGGGCAGTCGAGTGGATAAGAAATACTTCTACCGATTTCCTTTGTCAGGCGCGAAAGATTTTCCCGGGCAGATATTTTAAGACGAGACCGTAGAAAAACTCCGTTATTCTTCGAGTATGAGCATGATTGAAGTGAGACTTCAATCATGGTGTGTCATTGATCGGTTATCTTTGGTAAGATAGTATACTTGATATGAAATTCTCTCACTACTTCCTCAAAACAAGCAAGAACGTATCGGAAGACGATACGAGCGTATCGGCGCGGCTGCTCAAGCAGGGAGGGTTTATTCGGGAATCTGTGGCGGGGCGGTATTATTTTTTGCCGGTCGGGCAGCGGGTGCAGCAAAAAATTATGGCTGTCGTGAAGGAAGAGATGGACGGAGCCGGAGCACAGGAGATGTTGGCGCCCATTTTGCATCCGCTTGAGCTGTGGCGGGAAACGAACCGAACCAGCACGACCGGATTCGAACTGATAAAAGTGAAAGACCGGAGGGGCAGCGAATTCGCGCTTGGCGGGACCGCGGAGGAAATGTTTGTTGATTTGGTCAGACAGTTTACGTTGAGCTATCGCGATCTGCCGTTTCATCTGTATCAATTTTCTCCCAAATTTCGCGATGAACTCCGCGCTCGCGGAGGGCTATTGCGCGTGCGCGAATTTCTCATGAAAGATGGATACTCTTTTCACGCGGACGAGGAGGATTTTTTGCGCGAGTATGAAAAAATGAAAGGCGTATATTCGGGGATATTTGACCGCTTGGGCCTCGAGACCGCCATTGTGGAGTCGGATAACGGCTATATCGGCGGGGAGTACTGCCACGAATTCATCGTGGAGTCGGACGCCGGAGAGAGCCGCTATTTCACGACTCCAAACGGTTCGTATGCGGCGCACGAGGATGTGGCAAAATTTCAAAAATATCGGGACGATGCGGACGAAGAGATGCTCCCCCGCAAAGATGTTGAGGGAAAGGGCATCATCGGCGTTGCGGAACTTGCAAGGTCTTTGAACATTCCGGTTGAGAAGACCACCAAGACCATTCTTTTTGAGACGGAAAAAGGCGAAATGATCGCGGCCGCAATCAACGGGCTTTATGATATCAACGAGACAAAATTGAAAAACACGGTTGGTTCGACAGAGCTTACGCTGGCACGGCCCGAGATTGTGGAAAAAGTAACCGGAGCAAAAGTGGGATATGCCGGAATTTTGAATCTTCCCAGAGAGGTGAGGGTTATCATGGATGACTCGCTGCGAGGACGCAAAAATTTTGAATGCGGCGCCAACCGCACGGACTATCACTCTATAAATATCAATTTTGGCAGAGATCTTCCGGAACCCGAAAAGTTTTATGACATTGCCCTTGCCAAAGAGGGATATTTGGCCCCGGGAGGAGGCCTGCTCGTGGAGAAAAAGGGGATTGAGGTGGGCAATGTTTTTCAGCTCGGCCTCCACTATTCAAGCAGGATGAAGGGTGCCGTATATACGGACGCCGAGGGACGCGACCAGCCGTTTTATATGGGATGCTACGGAATCGGCATTGGCCGAAGCATGGCCGCGGTGGTAGAGAAACATCATGACGAGAAAGGTATACTCTGGCCTGAATCAATCGCGCCCTTCCACGTTCATCTGGTTGCGCTTGAGGGCGGATATGCGATGGCCGAAAAATTGTATCATGACATGATCGCAGCCGGTATAGAGGCGCTCTACGACGATCGCGATAAAACCGCGGGCGAGAAATTTGCCGATGCGGATCTCGTCGGGATTCCCTTGCGCATAGTCGTGAGCAAAAAAACTCTTGAGAAGGGGAGCGTTGAGGTAAAGAGGCGCGAAGAGTCGGAAGTCCAAATGGTTCCGTTTTCGGATGTTGTGGCTTTACTGAAACTCTGATCTCTATTGGCTATTCTCTAACTACGGTCTGGATGATCGAATTTAAGATTCTTAAACAATCGAAAAAGAGCAGGGCGCGGGTGGGGGTGATCAAGACGCCGCACGGCGAGGTGGAGACGCCGGCGTATGTTGGGGTGGCAACGCTTGGTGCGGTCAAGACGCTCACGACCGAACAGGTTGTCGAGACCGGCACGCAGCTGCTCATCGCCAACACCTTTCATCTGCATGAGATGCCGGGAGAGAAAATCGTGCAGGCGGCCGGGGGGTTGCACGAGTTCATGCAATGGCGCCGTCCGCTCATGACCGACTCGGGCGGGTTTCAGGTGTTCAGTCTTGGATTTGGCAAGGACTTCAGTACCGGAAAGATTCTGAAACCGAAAGAAGGCGCATTGATCCAGATCGGCCAGCAGCCCAAACTGCTGCGCATCACCGACGATGGCGTGCATTTCACGTCGTTTCGGGACGGGAGAAAAATTTTTCTGGGACCGAAAGAATCTATCCGTATTCAAGAGCGATTAGGCGCGGATATCACGTTTGCGTTTGATGAGTGCACGTCTCCGGCTGCGGATTACGGATACACTAAAAAGTCGCTCGGCAGAACTCACGACTGGGCGCGAAAATGCCTGAACGCCCGGCGTACGAGACAGGCACTCTATGGTATTGTGCAGGGCGGACGGTTTCAGGACTTGCGCACAGAGAGCAGCCGGTTTATCGGCTCGCTCCCGTTTGACGGCATCGCCATCGGCGGCGAGTTTGGCGATGACAAGCGGCTCATGACCGTCATGTGCCGGTGGGTGATAGATGGGCTGCCTCCAGAAAAACCGCGCCATCTCCTCGGCATCGGGTATCTTGAAGATATCATGCCGATCATCCGCGAGGGCGTTGATACGTTTGACTGCATCGTGCCAACGCATTACGCGCGTCACGGCACGGCATTTACGTCCGAAGGAAAACTGCATATCGGTCAGTCCCGTTTTGCTAAAGATAAAAAACCGCTCGACAAGAAGTGCCTGTGCGCGACATGTGCCTGCTACTCCCGAAGCTATCTCTCCCACCTCTTCCGCGCAAAGGAAATCAACGCGCTGCAGCTGCTTACCTCTCACAACCTTTTTTTCTTTCAGTCGTATGTAAAAAAAGTTCGCGAGGATATCAAACGAGGGAAGATATAATGAGCGATTGACTCGCGATGCACGCGTAGGGTTGACAAATATTTTGCGCGGCATATATTCAAGTCATATGAAAAACACTATTATTGTCGGGGTCGTATTGTTTATGGTAGGCGCTTTGGTTGGTTTTGGTGCAGATCGTGAGTACATGCGCAGGAGGTCCGACGCGAACGATACGCAGATGGACCAAAAGACGCAAGAGGGCGATAGAGAGCCCGCCAAAACCGAGACCGAAAGCGGCCAGCAGAAAGCGGATACCATGAAGGATCCCAGTCGGGCTGGCGAGATAATCGGGCCTGTGCCGACCGGGCAGATCTCTGCATCTACGGGCCACAACTCGATTTCGGTTGAAGATCAGGAGCCGGGCAGCAGCGTCACCATCCAGTCGCTCACGCTTGGGATGAACGGATGGGTGGTAATCCACGATGACCGGGAAGGCATGCCCGGACATATTTTAGGCGCGCGCCGCTTCAATGCCGGCACCTACACCGGACAGAACGCGGAACTTCTGAAACAGACCGAAGAGGGGAAAGTCTACTATGCCGTGCTTCACGCAGATGACGGAGACAGGAAGTTCGATTATCGGGTTGATCTTCCGATCAAAGACGATATCGGCAACATGGTTCTGATGCGGTTTGTCGCGATCGCTCAACCCGCGCAGTCGCCGTGAAGCAACTTTCCTCACGGCGCGTCCATATTTTTCAAAAGACGATCCGAGAATACTACCGCGCTCACGGCAGAGATTTGCCGTGGCGTCGTACGCGTGATCCATATCGGATACTTATTTCCGAATTCATGCTACAGCAGACGCAGGTTGAGCGGGTTATGCCAAAGTACCGTACTTTCTTAAAAGAGTTTCCGAATTTTGCAGCCTTAGATAATGCGTCGCTCACCCAAGTGCTCAGGGCATGGCAGGGCTTGGGATACAATCGTAGGGCGCTCATGCTCAAGAAATTAGCTACTCGCGTCGTGGCGGAGTACAAGGAAAAGTTGCCCGCTGATCCGCAATTGCTCGATGAGTTGCCCGGAATCGGCAAAGGAACCGCGGGGGCGATTTCCGCATTTGCCTTTGAGATTCCGACGCCATTCATCGAGACCAATATCAGGCGCGCCTATTTGCACCATTTCTTTCCGAAGAAAGATAACGTGCCGGATGCGGATATTCTCGATCTCATCAGCCAAACCTTGGATGCAAAAAATCCCCGCGAGTGGTATTACGGCCTTATGGACTACGGTGCCATGCTCGGGCGCCGCGAAAAAGAAAACCCGAACCGCAGAAGTCGGCACTATGCCAAACAACCGCGTTTTGAGGGATCTGACCGCCAGTTGCGGGGGCATATTTTGCGAATGGCGCTGAATAGGAGTACATTTTCCGCGATGAAGATTGCGCAAGAAACAAAAGAGCCAAAAGCCCGTGTTGAGAAAATTCTTGCGGGGCTTAAAAAAGATGGACTTCTCATATGATCGCATTTGATCAATTCAAAGAAATAAATCTACGGGTAGCAAAAATCCTGACCGCCGAGCGCGTTGAGGACTCGGATAAGTTGTTGCGTCTGCAGGTGTCGCTTGGAGAGGAGAAGCGCCAGATCATCGCGGGTATTGGCGCGCGATATAATCCGGAGGAGCTTATCGGCCGCGAGGTCGTGATTATCGCCAATCTTCTACCACGCAAACTCATGGGATTTGAGAGCCAGGGTATGTTGCTCGCCGCAGACAGCCCAGAAGGACCGGTGCTCTTGGGGCCGGACAGCGAAGTATTGCCCGGTAGCGCGGTTAAATGATTTATGAGAAAAATTGTCCTCTTACGCGGCCCTATCCCTTCATGGCCTCATGGTCCCAAAGAGTATCTTTTTTCTGATTATACCAAAAATCTATACCTATCGGATAATATTTTTGGTAGATGCGGGATTTCTTCGTGTACTTGCATATATCATGACTTCTTGCTATATTCCATACACTATGTTTGCAGTCATCAAAACCGGGGGAAAGCAGTATATTGCGGAGCCCGGGAAAAAGCTCAAAATTGAGAAATTAGAGGCGCCGGAGGGCGAGACGGTTTCATTTGACGAAGTTCTACTCGTATCTAAAGGACGCGATGTTGAGATTGGTGCGCCATTGGTAAAAGGCGCCAAGGTGGAGGCAAAAGTGCTCAAACAGGCCCGCGCCCGAAAAGTGATTGTGTTTCGCTACAACGCCAAGACCCGCTACCGCAAGAAAAAAGGCCACCGCCAGCATTTGACGGAAGTGGAGGTGGAGAAGATAGTTGCAAAATAAATCCCGACTGCGTCGGGATTTATTTTCTATTGGTCAACGCGCTTTTCAGCGTGATCTCGTCGGCGTATTCGAGTTCGGAGCCGAGGGAGAGACCACGGGCCAGGCGGGTGATGGCGAGATCAGGAAATTTGGTTTTGAGCGGCGTCAAGATGCGGTCAATGTAGAGTGCGGTGGTATCACCCTCGGTGGTGGAGGAGGTGGCGAGAATGACCTCTGTCTTGCCGCTGTGCTCGAGAAGTTTGCTCACTCGAGCGTGGAGCGCGCGAAGATGCAGGCGCTTGGGCGACTCGGGGTCAAGCGGGGACACCACGCCGTTGAGGATATGATAGAGTCCATGGAAGGTCTTGGTGTGCTCAATGCTCTGCATATCAGATTCTTTCTCAACTACCGCAATCACGCCATGCTCGCGTCTTGGGTCTTTGCAAAGCGTACAGAGCGTCTCATCTGATCCGTTCTGATCAGTGGTGCGAAAGCAAAGCTTGCACTGTCGGATCTGTGAAAGCCCCGCCAATCCCTGCTGGAGTTCATTCACAAAACCGTTTTGCTGTTTGAGCAAAAAGAATGTGAATCGCGTTGCCTGGCGCGGGCCGACTCCCGGGAATCTGGTGAAGAGATCAATCAAGTTTTGAATTGGCTTGGGATACATGAATCTGGAAAGCGGAAACCAGAGACTGGAAACAGGAGATATGATTTTCTGATTTTCCAGCAACCAGCTTCCGGTCTCCGGCTTCTAGAGTGGTTCCTCATAGTGTTGCGCAATCGGCCTGAATGATGCGGTCTCCTCATGGAAAAAAAGTTCGATTTTCCCGGTGGGGCCGTTGCGGTGTTTTTCAATGATGATCTCGGCGATATTTTTGCGCTCGCTATTTTCTTTTACTTTGTCTTCGCGGTAGATGAACATAACCACGTCGCTATCTTGCTCAATACTTCCGCTTTCTCTCAAATCCGAAAGCTTGGGTCGTGACAGTGGGCGCATCTCGATGCCGCGCGAGAGCTGCGAGAGTGCAAGCACCGGCACGTTCAATTCTTTTGCCATGGCTTTGAGGCCGCGCGTTATCTCTGAAACCTCCTGTACGCGCGAGTCATTGTTGCCGTGTCCACGAATAAGCTGGAGATAGTCAACGATGATGAGATTCAGATTGTGTTCGGACTGGAGACGGCGGGCTTTGGCGCGGAGCTCCGTAACTGACGGGGAAGGGGAGTCGTCAAGAAACAACGGGGTCTCGGCAAGTATCGCGAGCGCGCGCTGGATGCGGGTGAAGTCATTGTCCTCGCCGTCTCCGTGCATCCGGCCGGTGCGGAGACGCCAAAGGTCCACCTGCGCTTCTGCCGCAACCAGACGATCCATGAGCTGTTCGCGCGACATCTCCAAACTGAAAATTCCAATGGAATTTTTTGCGAGCGCGGAATGGCGCGCAATATCAAGCGCCAGCGAGGTTTTGCCCAGAGACGGCCGGGCCGCCAAGATCACCAAATCAGATTTTTGCAATCCGCCAAGGACGTTATCAAGGTCTTTAAATCCGGTGGTGATGCCGCGCAGAGCATCGCGGTCCTTATGGATTCGGTCAATGCGCTCCCACGTCTCTTCGAGCATGTCTCGCACCGCAAAAAAATCCTGCCTGAGCGAGTTTTTCGCGATGCCGAAGATTTTCTGCTCGGCCTCGTCAATGAGTTGTTCAATATCGTCTTCTTCTTGGTAGCCCAACTGCGCGATCTCCTGCGACGCGCCGATGAGATCGCGCAAGAGACGTTTGCGGCGCACGATAGAGGCGTAGTGTGCCACGTGACTGGCGGTGGGCACGGCATTGACTAAGCTGGTCAGATACGCCGACCCGCCGATCTCTTCCAACTTTCCTTTTTCGTCAAGCCGGGTGGCGACGCTCAAGACATCGATCGGCTCGCGGCGCGCGAACAGGTCCAACATTGCCTCAAAGATCTCGCGATGCGCCGGCTTGTAGAAATCAACCGGGGCAAGCGCGTCGGCAACCTGGAAGATCGCGTCTTTGTCGAGCATGAGGGATCCCAACGCGGAAATCTCCGCCTCGATATTCTGCGGAGGGATTCTGATACCCTGCGATTCGGTTTTTGCCGGTCGTGCCATAACAAATCTTGTAGAAATATACTTTAGCATATCCCGCACAGCCCGCTTTTCGCAAGGGGTAAAATAGCTCTTATTTGGCTGCTATTTCACGCAGGCGCTCCGCACGGTACATGGCTTGACAGATATATATTTATATGCTATAATATGAACATGAATACAACACTTTTGCAAATGCTCATCACATCGCTTATCGGGGGTACGATTATGGTAAACGGGGTTATGCTCAAAGCTGATGACATGATCGCAAGCGCCCAGTCCGCAGCCAACACCGCAAATGTGCATCAGTTTGCAACCGCGCTTGAACTCTATTATTCGGATCACAATGCCTATCCGCGCGTGACCGGAGCGCCAGCAATGGTTGATGAGCTTTATGACAAAGGATACCTCCGCTCCAAGCCGCTTGACTCCACCGTCTTTGAGTATAGCACCAAAGCCGGAGGCCAGGACTACTCGCTCACCGTGCAATAATCTATTAACGATGTTTTATCAAAAAACTTCGTCCCGATGAGTCATGGACGGAGTTTTTGAATACTTTATAGTCTCGTCTCATTGACGATCGTCATGTAAACGAGACTATAAATCAGAGGTTTGACGATTGGTGCACTCTTTTAATCCGCGGTCCCCTGGGCGTATCCTCGACGGCATAGCCGAGCGACTCGATCTCCTGGCGCAGGGTGTCCGCTTCCGCCCACGCTTTCTGCTGCCGATATTCTTCGCGTTCGCGGGCAAGCTCGCGCAGGCGGACTGGGATCATCCCTTTCTTCATCTTGGCAAGGCCGAGACCCAGTACGCGATCAAAATCCGCAAACAGGTTTTGCAACTCGTTGGGATCATGGCGATCAGGATTTTTGTTGACTATGCGGATGAGCTTCCATATTTCGGCAATCGCCTTGGGCATATCCAGGTCGTTATACACGGCTTTTTTAAAAAATGAGGCAGAGCGTTTAGCTTGTCCTGCGTAGCCTTGCTTGTCCTGCGTAGCCTTGGCGTAGTAGGGGCGGAGCAGGGGGATGTTTCGCACGAAATCGTGGAGCCGGTCAAGTGATTGCTCTGCTGCGGCAAGCGATTCCCACGTGAAGTTGAGTTTGGCGCGATAGTGCGCGGTCAATACAAGATAGCGGAAAGCGAGAGGGTTGACACTCTTTGCTTCAATGTCGCGGAGCGTAAAAAAGTTGCCGAGCGATTTGGACATTTTCTGGCCGTTGACGAGAAGATGCTCGCCTTCTATGAAAAATTTTGCAAATTGCCTGCCGGTTGCCCCTTCGGACTGCGCGATCTCGTTTTCGTGATGTGGAAAAATAAGATCAACAGCTCCGCAATGGATATCAAACGTCGCGCCCAAATACTTCATGGACATCGCGGAGCATTCAATATGCCAGCCCGGATGCCCGCTGCCAAAAGGAGTATCCCAGGACGGCTCCCCTTCTTTTTTTGCTTTCCAGAGCGAGAAATCTTGTACATTGTCTTTCGTGTATTCGTCCTTATGATTGAGGGCTCGTGTTCCTGATCTCATCTGGCTGTTTTTTAGTCTGCTCAAACGTCCATAGGGCTTAAAAGATGAGATGTCGAAATACACCGAACCATCACTGCCCACATAAGCCATCTTTCGTTTCAAAAGTTTTTGAATAAGCCGTACCATCTCTTGAATATGCTCGGTCGCTTTGGTGTATTTCCATGCCGCCTCAATGTTCAGTTTTTGCAGATCTTCGAGAAATGCTTTTTCGTACGGCTTTACAAAATCAAAGATAGACATATGTGCCGCTCGCGCGTCGCGAATGATTTTATCATCCACATCCGTAATGTTCATGACATGCCGCACCTTGTATCCCGCGTATTCCAGCACGCGGCGCAATATATCCTCAAAAACATAGGTGCGCAGGTTGCCGATGTGCATGTAGTTATACACGGTGGGACCGCAGGTATACAAACCAACCCAATCTGTACGGATCGGGCGGAAGGGTTCTTTTTTGCGAGTGAGCGTGTTATAGAGTTTGATCGCCGGTCGACTTGTCCTGGGACGTTTTTTTGTGTGTATGGTCATTTTTTTCTGTTTTGCCGTTAGTATACCAGATAGGGGGAAAGGCGCAATCCGCTTATGTGCTCGTTTTAGCACTCTTGACAGGAGAGTGCTAATTGCTCTATACTCTAAGGGGTGGGCGGAGCGTATGTAGACAGGGCAGGGACTCGGGGACGAGGAATTGTCCGGGACTACAACCCACCTCGTTGGGGTTTTTTATGAAAACATTGGGAGAACGGCAACAATCTATTCTTGGCGCGATCGTGCGCGAGTATGTGGCCACGGCGCGACCCGTGACGTCACAAGTCGTCAGTGTGCGGGAGCGGGATTTGGGCGTGGGCGCGGCAACGATCCGCAATGAGATGCTGGCGCTCGACGAGCTTGGGTATCTTGAGCAGCCGTATACGTCAGCGGGCAGGGTGCCGACTGACAAAGGATATCGGTTTTTCGTGGATCATCTGACGGATGATGGCGAGTTGACTGGCCGTGAACGCGCGAAGATCCGCGAGTTGTTTGCGAGTTCGGACGACGAAGACGCATTTGTGAAAGAATGCAGCCGGACGATCTCGCGGATGACTGGTGCATTTACGGCTGCGGGACTTTTTGATGACGGACTGTTCTATGACGTAGGCTTTTCGCAGATTTTGAAAGAGCCGGAGTTTCAGGACAGTGCGTACGTTGAGTCGTTTGGCAAGCTGGTGGATTTATTGGATGATGAGGTGCGCGCCTTGTGTCGCGAAGCTCGCAACGCGAGCGAGGTGGTATTTATCGGTCATGAAAATCCGTTGCGTGAAGGACGGGGGTATGCGATGATTTTATCGTCATGGCAGCATCCGGCTGGGTTTGGAGGGTTTTTGGCGTTGATCGGCCCGAAGCGCATGGATTATGAGCGGACGATTTCATTGTTGAGATGCATTAAAGAAAGAGATTAGACTTCAGACGTTAGAGATCGGAAAAATTATGGATGAAGATACGCAAAAAAATACCGAAGACATTGAACTGTTTGAAGACGACCTGCCCGGTCAGGAAGAAGTAGACCTGCCCGATGAGGAGCACGGGGTGAAAAAAATACTCGAGAAATTGCGCGTATGCGAGGAAGAAAAGAAGGGGTATTTGGACGGATGGCAGCGGGCGCAGGCGGACGCGGTCAATTACAAAAAAGACGAGGGAAAACGGCTTGAAGATTTGGGGCGTTTTATCACACAGGGCATGCTGCAGGATTTACTGCCGATACTGGACAGTTTCGATCTGGCGCTTCGCAGTCTCCAGCAGTCAGCCTCCAGCAACCCGAGCAGCCAGTTGGAGCAGGGTGTCTTGATGATCCGCTCGCAGCTTATGGATGTCTTCAAGAAAAGAGGCGTTGCGCACATCGAGGTAATGCCCGGCGACGAATTCAATCCGGAAAAACATGAATCAATCGGCGAGGTCGAGTCGGACAAACCAATGGGTATGGTCGCGGAAGAGGTGCAAAAAGGATACACGCTTGCCGGACGTGTAATCCGCCCGGCGCGGGTGAGACTGGCAAAGGGAATTTAATTTTCGCAAAAGGTCGAATTAAATTTAGTTTTAGGTTAAACGGCTGGGAATCGGACTAACTAATTTCTATCGGCTAATCTTTAACTTCTATTCTTATGGCATTGATACGATTGGATCCGTTTCGTGACTTTGCTCCCATGTTTGAGGACGACTGGGGATTGTTTCCGATGATGAAGTCGGGGCGGGCAATGCAGATTCCGGCGATTGACGTATCGCAGACGGATAAAGACGTAATGGTCGAGCTTGAAGTACCCGCGGGCATTGATCCCGAGAAGATTGATATTACCATCGAGGGCGACATGCTCACCGCGCGCGGCTCTGTGGAAGAAGAGCATGAGGAAAAAAATAAGCACTACCATCGAAAAGAGATCCGCCGGGGTTCGTTTGAGCGATCCGTGATGCTGCCCGCAAAAGTAAAAACCGATGCCGCCGAGGCAGTGTGTGAGAAAGGAATTCTCAAAATCACCATTCCCAAGGTGGAGCCGGAACAGGCAAAGAGGGTGAATGTGAAGATGAAGAAATAAAATCCGCGCGTTCTCTCTGTCCCGAGAAACGGGGCGGAGAGCGGCGTGGATTGTATTTCCACCGTGCGCATAACGAATAACTGACACAAAATATATTATGGCAAAAATACTGGGGATTGATTTGGGGACGACGAATTCGGCGATGGCGGTGATCGAGGCAGGGGAGCCCAAGATCGTGGAAAATAAAGAAGGGAACCGGACTACGCCGTCCATGGTGGCGTTGTCAAAATCCGGAGACCGGCTGGTCGGGCTTTTGGCAAAGCGCCAGGCCGTGACCAACCCGAAGAATACTCTTTTTTCGGTGAAGCGGCTGATTGGGAGGAAATTTTCCGATGCGGAAGTTCAGCGCGATAAAACACTGTTGCCCTACGAGATCAAAGAAAGCGCCAACGGAGGCGTGGAGGTGAAGCTTGGCGACCTGGCCGACGGCAAGGCGGGGAAATGGATGCGGCCGGAGGAGATCTCGGCAATGGTACTGCAAAAGATGAAGGCGGATGCGGAAGAAAAGCTCGGGCAAAAAATCGAGGAGGCGGTGATCACGGTGCCTGCCTACTTTGACGATGCGCAGAGAAAAGCAACGCAGGCCGCGGGCGAGATCGCGGGCTTCAAGGTGCGCAGAATTTTGAACGAACCGACCGCGGCGGCGCTCGCATACGGATTCAATAAAAAGAAAGATGAGCAGATTGTGGTGTATGATTTTGGCGGCGGCACGTTTGACTTGTCTGTGCTTGAGGTGAGTACGGATACGATCGAGGTAAAAGCGGTTGGCGGAGACACGCACCTTGGCGGAGACGACTTTGACCAGCGCATCATCACCTGGATCGTGAAGGAGTATAAAAAGGAACAGGGGATCGACATTTCAAAAGATACGTTGGCGCTCCAGCGACTGAAAGAGGCGGCGGAGAAAGCAAAGCACGAACTCTCGACCACGCCGGAGACCGAGATCAATCTCCCGTTCATCACATCGGACGCATCGGGGCCCAAACATCTGGTTATGAAATTTAGCCGCGCCACACTTGAGGAGATCGTAGCTGACATGATTGATAAGTCCATCGAGATTACGAAGCAAGTCGTGAAGGATGCCGGGTTTCAGGTGAATGATATTGACGAAATCGTGCTGGTCGGCGGACAGACGCGCATGCCCGCGATCGTGGAGCGGGTGAAGAATTTGTTCGGCAAGGAGCCCAATCGGACCATCAATCCGGATGAGGTGGTGGCGCTTGGCGCCGCAGTGCAGGGGGGCGTGATGCAGGGCGAGGTGAAAGACGTGCTGCTGCTTGATGTTACACCTCTGTCGCTCGGGATCGAGACGCTTGGCGGGGTCATGACCAAAGTGATCGAACGAAATACCACGGTGCCGACATCCCGCAGCCAGACATTTTCCACCGCCGCCGACAACCAGACCTCGGTGGAGATCGTGGTTTTGCAGGGCGAGCGCGAGATGGCGTCCGATAACAAAATCCTTGCGCGGTTCATTCTCGACGGGATTCCGCCTTCGCCCCGCGGTATGCCGCAGGTTGAGGTAGCTTTTGACATTGATGCCAACGGCGTGTTATCGGTCAAGGCCAAAGAAAAGAAAACCGGCAAAGAACAGTCGGTCAAGATCGAGGCATCAACCTCGCTTTCCAAAGACGAGGTTGAGCGCATGAAAAAGGACGCGGAACTTCATGCAGAAGAGGACAAAAAGAAGCGCGAGCAGGCAGACATACGCAATGCGGCGGATACGCTTATCTACACGGCAGAGAAAGCATTGCGTGACGCGGGCGACAAGGCGCCTGCGGAGGTACGAGGCGAGATTGAGCAAAAAATTGCAGCGGTGCGCAGCGTGAAAGATGGCACGGATACGGATGCGATCAGGCGCGCGTCTGAAGATCTGTCGCTTTGCTTGCAGAAAATAGGCGAGGCAATGTATAAAGAAAATCCAACTCCGGAGCAGGCGCCGCAACCGGACGAAAACCAACCGCAGCCGCCCGAGGATGGGCAAGAAAATACCCCCGGTGCAGAAGACCAGCAAAAGTAGTATACTTGGGCATGAATATGCAATCAAGTTCTTGGAAAGAGATTTCTCTCTGTTCTGTTTTTCTCCTCTTCCATATTCTGGCATTGTGGGCATGGCACCGGATCGTGCCTGCCATGGTACGGGGAGATTGGACGCCGTACAGGGTCTTCGTCTTTCCCGTACTCCTGCTCATCTTTGCCGCGGCTCTTTTTGGTCTCGTGGCGCTGTTGGTGAGGCATAGGACGCTTCTCGCGGGTACCGTGGTTGCGGCGGGTCTTCTCCCGTTTACTTTTGCCGCGCCGTCTTCCGGAATCGGATGGGGGGTGATCGCGGCAACACTTGTACTCGTGCCGCTTGCCGTATTCGTGATACGAAAAGAAATGGCGACTTCATTGCGCTATCGGATCCCGCGGTTTCTTAAATCGGGGCTCGGATTCTATTTTACGGCTGCCGCACTTATCATCTCGCTTTTTTATCTGAACCGGATTGACGACAGGCAGATTTTTTCGATACTCTTTCCCCAACAGTTGTTCGATGCGACACTCCGTGTGTTTTCCGGCGCGATCCAGGGGGCTACGGGACTTCCGCCGATCCGGCCCGAGCAGACGGTCAATGAAGTGGTGACCGAACTGATCCGGGCTCAACTGCAGTCGCAGGGGATTCCGTTCGAAAAAATTCCACGCCAGGAGTTGAGCCGATTGATCACGTCCCAGCGCGATGAGTTTGCCAAAAGCTATGGTATTCAGCTTGGAGGAGGAGAAAAGATCGGGACGGTTTTTACAAATGCCGTAACTTCAAAAATCAGAGACCTCATCGGCGAATACAACCGCTATCTCCCCCTTGTTGCCGCGGTCGCTTTCTTCTTCGCGTTGCGTACGCTCGCGGTCATATTTCGAGTCGCCGCGGTCTTGCTTGACATGCTCTTGCTGAAGTTTCTCGTTCTTGTTAAGATGGTGAAAAAGGTACAAGAACAGATTGAGGTTGAGAGACTGGTACTCTAACTCTCTATGGCAAAAGATTATTACAAAACGCTTGGGATCGCGCGAAATGCTTCCAAAGACGAGATCAAGAAGGCGTACCGCAAGCTCGCGCACCAGTACCACCCGGACAAGGGCGGGGATGAAGCGCGATTCAAAGAGGTCAGTGAGGCATACCACATCCTCTCCGACGACCAGAAGCGCTCGCAGTATGACCAGTTTGGGTCGGTGTTCGAGGGCGGCCGCGGAGGCGACCAATACTCCGGCGGCTTTCAGTGGCCGGGCGGTTTCCGAGTTGATTTCGGAGAGGGAGGAATGCCGGGATCTAACCGGGGCGAGTTTGATTTTTCCGATATTTTTGAGGATTTTCTTGGTATGGGATTTGGGAGTGGAGGAGGCGGCAGGACGCGCACGCATGAGCGCAAAGGAAAGGACATACAAATTGATCTTGAGATCCTGTTTGAGGAATCCATCCTTGGAGTAAAAAAAGATATCGAGCTTGGCAAGCTCTCGCGCTGTACCCGCTGCAGCGGATCAGGCGGCGAGCCCGGGTCAAAGGCAAAAACGTGCCCGACGTGCCAAGGCAAAGGCAACGTGCAAAAAACCCAGCGCACGTTTCTCGGGTCGTTCACTCAGGTCTCGACCTGTCCGGAATGCCTTGGCGCGGGTACGCGTCCCGAAACGATATGTCGGCAGTGTCGCGGCAAGGGGGTAGAGCAGCGGGTCGAACAGCTTGAGATTTTCGTGCCGCGCGGCATCCGCGATGGGGAAATTTTGAAAATCACCGGCAAGGGCGAGGCGTCGCTTTCCGGCGGCGTTGCCGGAGATCTCTATGCTCACATACATGTGCTTTCTCACAAGATATTCCGCAGGCAGGGCGAAGATATCATCATGGCGCTTCCCGTCAAACTCTCGCAGGCGATCCTCGGCGATTCCGTTGAGGTGAACGCGGTTGACGGCGCAATCAAACTAAAAATCCCCGAGGGAACGCAGGCCGGGGACATTCTCAAAGTACGCGGCAAAGGCGCATATCAGCCCTCCGGCTACGGAAGAGGTGATTTACTCGTGGAGATAAAAGTAGAAGTGCCGCGAAAGGCCAGTAAGAAAGTCAAAGAGCTGGCCGAGAATTTGAAAAAGGAAGGGTACTAAGATTCCCTAAAATTTATAGTCTTGTTTCCAAGACGATCGTCTTGGATACGAGACTATAAAAGTATCGGTCGAGCGCTAATTTTTCTTGAGTTTGGCGATCCTAAAAACACTCCTGCCCGACATCGGGTAGCGGCGTTTTTTCTTTTT
>CAYVMH010000001.1:0-15341 GCA_964452595.1 uncultured Candidatus Saccharibacteria bacterium | reverse complement strand
TGGCGATCCTAAAAACACTCCTGCCCGACATCGGGTAGCGGCGTTTTTTCTTTTTGGCGGTTCGTTTTTCAGTTTTTAACTTCTTGACCTTTTCCATCTTTAGTTATACTAATAACTGTAGTTTTCAGTCGCGTTCTTTGATGTAAGGAGGAGCCATGCCTACCTATGAAATTTCCGATGACTATATTCCTCCAAGTCCAAAATGGGGGCTGCCATTTTTTGATGAAGAAAGCGAGCCGATGGGGAAAATTAACGCGCCGAGTTTTGAAGAGGCAGCCACCCTACTTAAGGGGAGGTTACTCCTTATTTATGAGGTAGATGGATGTCGGGTAGGGATTGTCGAGTATGCGCGTGAACTCTTTGAGGCGATTCCCGAAGAAGAACGCCTGGCTAATCCGCCTTACTGGCGACTCAGAGTTCCCGGGGTGTCTCTTTACAACGGGGAGTGTTTCGAGGTGTTGCTTGATCCGGAACGCGAGACAGAAACAGTAATCTATCTGCGGGAAATCATTGCTGATTGCTAGCGTTTTTTCAAAATCTTCTAGGGGTCCTCCGGGACTCTTTTTTATACCGTAGCACATTACGCATTGTTTCGGTATGCCATCTCACGCAATGTGTGGTGATATTTTTTGGCAAATCGGTGCGATTCGTCGCGCGCGTGCTGAAAAAAGAGTTTTACGTGCGTAGGAAGCGAATCGAGCCGCTGGGGAATATCTTTTCCTTCAATGAAAAGCTCCTCCTCGCGTTTGGCGAGTGCGGCAAGATGAACGGTCGGATGTCCTGGGCGCAACACGCTTATGATCGCATTCAATTGCGGTTTCCCGCCGTCAATTAAAAACAGATCGGGTGCGCCCCAATCCTTGAGGTGCGTGAGCCGTCGCCGCATCACCTCGGCGTGCATGGCGACATCGTTTGGCTGGTCAACAGTCTTGACGCGAAACTTACGATACTTTGATTTTTCCGGTGCGCCGTTAACGAAAACGACCATGGAGCCGGTCGCTTCTGCGCCGGAGATGTTTGAGATATCATATCCTTCAACGCGCGAAATCGGAGATGTGGTATTGAGCAGCGATTTGATGACGCGCTCGATTTTCTGCCAATGGGGCATATGTCTTTGGCGACTGGGTCGCTGGTGCGTGAGCGGCCTATGCTCGAAAATATTTTCAACGCTTGCCATCTGGTTGCGAAACAGCGCTGCATGCTCAAAGTCCTGTTTTTTGGCCGCTGTCTGCATCGCGCGCTTGAGTTCCAAAAGAAGTTTTTTCTTTTTGCCGGTTAGAATCGCCACAATGTTTCTTATATTTTCCTGGTATTCTTTTTGTCCGCCGAAGGCGGATCCGCCTTTGGTGGAAAAATTGCTTTTGTGGCAGCAAAAGCCCATGCATCTTCCAATCTGGCTGTTCAGGCACGGCCGTTTGTGCAATTGCATGCACGTGCAGTAAGGAAACGCGCGCCGAAGCAGCGCCAAAACTTCTTTGATAGCCGGGCCGCTCGTAAAGGGACCGATAAAATCCACACCACGGTCTTCCTTTATCTTGACCCTGCCGATGCGATCTCGCTGGAACTGATGGGTAAGAAAGATTCTTGGAAACGTCTCGCGCGTGACCGCGACGTAAAAATAATTCTTGTCGTCGCGCATAAGCACATTGAATTTCGGCAGATGCGCTTTGATAAGTTCTGCTTCTTTGATCAGCGCGTCAATCTCGGATGGCGTCTCGATCCAGTCGAGCGAAGTCGCCCCACCTATCATATGCCTTGTTTTTGCCGAAACGTTTTTCCGAAAATACGAACCCAGCCGCTTGCGGATATCTGCTGCCTTGCCCACATACACCGGTGTCTTCCCGATGCGGAAGATGTAGACGCCTGGAGTGTGGGGAGCGGATAGGGCTATTGTGTGAATAGTTGACATAAGAAGGTATGTATGCTCTAAATAGAATAGCACAAATCTATTCAAGGAGGAAAGTATGCCGCAAAGAGATGAAGACTGGTGGCTCAGCTCTCTGGAACAAGATATACTAACACTTTTGCTTGGTAGGGAACTTTATGGTCTTGAAATGATTGAAGCGATGAAAACGGTAGGTGAAAAAGTATCTTATCCATTGGTGGTTGGAGCCGGGTCACTTTATCCTAAACTAAAAGAAATGGAAGAAGGTGGTCTGATTGTATCTCAGCGGCGAACCGCTCAAAGGAAATACTATTCCGTAACCGAATTAGGGCGGCGGATTTTAAATGAAACTCGGGTCCGACGTCAAAGATTGGCAAATTACAAGCCTGAGGTGTAACAAAAAGTTACTATCTCGTGGAAATGGGAGCTGTTTGCATAGACAGCTCCATTGATTTTTATCTCAAAATCGGATATACTGTTTTGGTTATGGCGGAAGAAATTCTCAAAAAAATGGCGGCAGTTTCCCGGGAAGTCATCCGCGTGCGGGGCGCGCGGGTGCATAATTTGAAAAATATTGATGTGGATATTCCGAAAAACAAGCTCGTGGTGATTACCGGGCTTTCGGGGTCGGGGAAGTCGTCGCTCGCGTTTGATACGCTCTATGCGGAGGCGGAGCGCAGGTTTGTGGAGTCGCTGTCCTCGTATGCACGGCAGTTTTTAGGCGTGAAGGACAAGCCGGACGTTGACTCGATTGATGGATTGTCTCCCGCGATCTCGATTGACCAGAAGTCAATTTCGCGCAACCCGCGCTCGACAGTCGGCACCATTACGGAGATATATGACTATGTCCGGATCTTGTTTAGCCGGATCGGCAAGCCGCACTGTCCGAATTGCGGTAAGCAGGTCGGCAGGCAGACTGTTGGCGAGATCGTGGATGCCATCCGGAAGCTTGGAGCCGGGCGCGAAATCTTGATCCTGGCCCCGCTCGTGAGCGGGAAAAAAGGGGAACATCGTTCAATCCTTGACGAGCTTGAGCGGGCCGGGTTCTTGCGCGTGCGCATGGACGGGATGGTCTATCGGATCGCGGACGCGCATCTGGTTGCACTCGACCAAAAAAAGAAACATTCGGTTGAAGTGGTGGTGGATCGGTTTGTGAGCGGAAAAGACATTGAATCAAGTCGTATCAGAGATTCTGTCGAGACCGGACTCAAAATAGGAAAAGGATTTATCGTGGCGAGTCAAGAATCTGCCGATGTACTTTTCTCAGAACATTTTGCATGCGTGGAATGCGGGATCAACCTGCCGGAGGTGGAGCCGCGGCTGTTCAGTTTTAACAGTCCGTACGGAGCGTGTCCGGTATGCACCGGATTGGGTTCAATGCTCGAGGTGAATAGGGAACTCGTGCTTCCGAACAAAAACTTGAGCATTGCCGAAGGTGCGATCCGACCGTGGGCATCGGCCTCGCACCGGGTTGGGAGACAAAGCTGGTACTGGTGGATTCTTGATGATCTTGCGACGCGGCACAAGTTTTCTCTTGATACTCCGGTGCGCGATCTGCCAGAACATGTTGTGAAGGTAATTTTATATGGCGAAGCTGATGTAAAATCTCCAGCATCCGATCTCCGATCTCCATCCTCCAGATTTGAAGGCGTGATGCCAAATCTGAAGCGCCGATGGAAAGAGACCGATTCCGAGTTTACCCGCGCCGAGATCGAGAAGTATATGGTGATTCAGTCATGCCCGTCGTGCAACGCCAAACGTTTGCGGCCGGAAGCGCTCAGCGTGAAGATCGGCAATGAAAATATCGCTTCGATCGGCGATAAGACAATCGGCGAAAACGCGGTATTTTTTGCGGGCATGCTCCGGCAGCTCACCACGAGCGAAAAACAGATCGCAACTCCATTGGTGAAAGAGATCGGCGAACGGCTTCAATTTCTCATGAACGTGGGGCTTGATTATCTTACGCTCTCGCGCGAGTCAACCACGCTTGCGGGAGGGGAGGCCCAGCGCATCCAGCTTGCCACACAAATCGGATCAAAGCTCACCGGCATTTTATATATTCTTGATGAGCCGTCCATCGGTCTGCACCCGCGCGATCATGATCGTTTGATTAAAACTCTGAAAGAACTTCGCGATCTTGGCAATACCGTGGTTGTGGTGGAGCACGATGCCGAGACCATGATGGCGGCCGACTGGATCATCGACATCGGCCCTGGTGCGGGCAAGCACGGAGGACGCGTGCTATTTTCCGGCCCGTCAAAAGAAATTTTGAAAGCGAAGACGCTGACCGGAGCGTATATATCGGGGAGAAAAAAAGTGGAACGGCGTTTCTCTGTCATTCCCGCGAAAGCGGGAATCCAGAAACGAACAAGAACTGGATTCCCGATCAAGTCGGGAATGACAAATGTTGAACAGAAATCTCTTACGATCAAAGGCGCATCTGAGCACAATCTCAAAAACATCAATGTGCGTATCCCGCTCGGGAAATTCGTGTGTGTCTCAGGCGTTTCCGGATCAGGCAAGTCATCGCTCGTGAACGATATTTTGGCGAAAGCCCTGCTCGCGAAGCTCCATGGCAGCCATCTCTTCCCGGGCGCGCATCAAGAGATAGTGGGCATCGAACACATCAATAAGGCGGTGGTCGTGGATCAGTCCCCGATCGGCCGCACGCCGCGCTCAAACCCTGCAACATACACCGGCGCATTCGGCCATATCCGGTCGCTTTTTAGCGCGACTCTTGAGGCGCGAACCCGCGGCTATGGCCCGGGCCGGTTCAGTTTCAACGTAAAAGGCGGCAGGTGCGAGCAGTGCGAAGGCCAGGGCGTGAAAAAAATCGAGATGTATTTTTTGCCGGACGTGTATGTCGAGTGCGAGGAATGCCGTGGCAAGCGCTATAACCGCGAGGCGCTTGAGATCGAATACCAAGGAAAAAACATCAGCGAAGTGCTCGATCTCTCCGTTGAAGAGGCGCATGCGTTCTTCGAGCCAATTCCATCCGTTGCAATAAAATTGAAAACGCTTATGGGTGTGGGTTTGGGTTATATGAAGCTCGGCCAGCCCGCGCCCACGCTTTCCGGCGGCGAGGCCCAGCGCGTGAAGCTTGCGACAGAACTGTCGCGCCGCGACACCGGTGATACCCTCTACATCCTTGACGAGCCAACCACCGGCCTCCATTTTGACGACATCCGCAAGCTCCTCGAAGTCCTGTCCGCGCTCGTTGAAAAAGGCAACTCGGTCCTTGTGATAGAGCACAACTTGGACGTACTCCGAAACGCAGACTGGATTATAGACCTCGGTCCCGAGGGTGGCGAAAAAGGAGGCCAGGTGATCGCGGAAGGAACCCCCGCGGACGTAGGGAGAAATAAAAAATCGTATACGGGACAGTGGTTGAAGAAAACGATATGATGTGATATGTGATATTGTAATTTGTGTAATTGTACATAACAGTTCATTCAAGAAAATCCATCAACAGAGGAGAAGTAGTCAGCAGTCCCTTTTTGTTTTGCTCCAAAAATTTAAATCAACAAACGACACACGATCGTATGTGAAGTGTTGATTTATTTTATTTCTTTTATGTGTGCTATCGTTCCCTGATTCCGGACGCTGAAAATGTGGATTTTGCCGTTGAGGTCTAAGGTATCGATGAGAGTTATGAAATCTTGGGGGAGCGGGCAGTGGCCGATCCATACGCTTTTCTGGAGTTGTTGGAATCGGCATCCGACCAGTTGTTCGCGAATCACATCACGTTTACGACGCTCATACTCGGGAATATCGAATATCACGAGCCGCATGATGCCGTCGGGTTCGCTCAACTTGGGACGGGAGTTTTGCTCAAGCGTTGCCTTGCCTTTTGTGGTTACGCGCCATTGCGCGGTCTTTTTTGCTCCGATCCGCTCCACAAGTCCTTGCTGTTGCAGCCGCCAGAGCATAGTCGAGATCGTCTGTTTCTTGATTTTTTTCTTGCGATCAAGGCCGAGCAATGGTCGCCACAGAGCCGTATAGGGATAATTCGGTGGGAAAAACGCGTCTAACGTCCCCATCCCCAGCTCTCCAAGCCATTCAAGTACCGCATAAGTGATTGAGTTTTCTCGCATACTGTCAATATAACTTGGCAATGAATTTAAATCAACAAATGATCCACGATCGTGTGTCAAATGTTGATTTAAATTAAAATATGGAGACATGGCCGCAATATTGAGTAAGATATGCCAGCCTGTTGACAAGTTTTTCAGGATGCGTACAATATTAGCAGTCAGAGGTCGAGAGTGCTAATATCGGGCTAACGGGAGTATTGGGTTCACTGGTTTTATGGGGAGGGCATTTTTATCCTAACCCAGCCACCCAAAGAATCCAAAATCCCATGTAACCTATTTTATGAACATCAATCCATTGGGTGACCGGGTGGTCATCGAGCCGACCAAAGAAAAAGGCGGCAAGTTGAAGTCGGGGTTGTATCTGCCCGAGACCGCGGATAAGGAGCGGCCGGAGCAGGGAACGGTGGTTGCCGTGGGACCGGGCAAACTGCTGGACGACGGGAGACGCGCGCCCATAAGCGTAAAGAAGGGCGACAAAGTCTTATTTTCCAAATACGGTCCGAATGAATTTAAGGTCGACGGAACAGAGTATCTGATCGCGCGGGAAGAAGATATTTTGGCAATTTTGAAGTAGACAAAATTGTAATTTCAAATATCAAATCCCAAAAAAATCTTATGGCAAAACAAATATTATTCGAGGAAAAGGCGCGGGCGGCCATGATGCGCGGGGTGGTGCAGCTCGCCAATACGGTAAAGATCACGCTGGGTCCGCGGGGACGGAATGTAATCATCGAAAAAAGCTATGGCGCGCCGCAGGTGACCAACGACGGCGTAACCATCGCAAAAGAGATCGAGCTTGAGGATAAGTTTGAAAATATGGGCGCCGCACTCGTAAAGGAAGTGGCGTCCAAGACCGATGACGTGGCCGGAGACGGCACCACGACCGCGGTGATTTTGGCCGAGGCGTTGATACGCGCGGGTATGCGGTATGTAACCGCGGGGGTAAACGTGGTCGGGCTCCGCGAGGCGCTTGAGAAAGAAAAGGAGCGTCTGGTGGAGGAACTGAAAAGAATGGCAAAGCCCATCAAGTCGCACGAGGAGACCATTCAGGTAGCAACGATTGCCGCCGAGTCAAGGGAGTGGGGCGAGACCATTGCGGAAGTGATCGAGAAGGTCGGGAAAGACGGCGCGGTCACGGTGGAGGAATCGCAGGGCATCGGTATCGAGAAAGAGATTGTGGAAGGAATGGAGTTTGACCGCGGATACGTCTCGCCCTACATGGTGACCAATACGGAGCGCATGGAGTCGGTGATGGAGGATCCGAACATTTTGATCACGGATAAGAAAATCTCGTCTATTCAGGACATTCTGCCCCTGCTTGAAAAACTCGCGCGATCGGGCAAAAAGGAGCTCGTACTCATCGCCGAAGACATTGACGGGGAGGCGCTCGCCACGCTCGTGGTCAACCGCTTGCGCGGCGCCTTCAACGCGCTCGCGATCAAAGCGCCGGGGTTCGGCGACCGGCGCAAAGAAATGCTCGAAGACATTGCGGTACTTACCGGCGCCAAAGTAATCTCGGAAGAAGTCGGCCTCAAACTTGAGAACACCGAACTTACCATGCTTGGCCACGCCCGGCGCGTGGTATCAGATAAAGACAATACGACTGTTGTCGGCGGCAAGGGAAAGAAAGAGGAGATCGAGAAGCGCATTAAGCAAATTCGCGCCTCAATTGAGCGGAGCACCTCGGAATACGACAAAGAAAAACTCCAGGAGCGGCTCGCAAAACTCTCCGGCGGCGTTGCGGTGATCAAGGTGGGCGCGGCAACCGAGACCGAGATGAAGTATATCAAACTCAAAATCGAGGACGCGGTCAAGGCGACCAAGGCCGCGCTCGCAGAGGGCATCGTTGCCGGAGGCGGTATCGCGTTGTTCAAACTTGCGCTCAAGATGAACGAGGAAAGGGGCCGCGATACGCTTGGCAGGACCGAGCGGGAGGTGGTGCAGAAGATTTTTCATGACGCGCTTTCGGCCCCGCTCCGCCAGATCTCAATGAACGCGGGCAAGCTTGACGGCGAGATCTATACCACGATCGCGGGCAGAATGGCCGATGCCAAAAGTTCCCAGCCCAACGCAGGCTATGACGCGCTCAACGACCGCATCGTGTCCGATATGATCAAGGAAGGGATTGTGGACCCGGTCAAGGTAACGCGATCAGCCCTTGAGAACGCGGTGTCCGTCGCCGCAATGTTTCTCACGACCGAAGTCACGATCGCGGATCTCCCCAAGAAAGAAGAAAAAATGCCCGGAGGAGGCATGGGGCATGAGGATTATTAACTTCTCCGCAAGCACATTTTAAAATTTCAAAATCCCCCAAACATCTCGTCTGGGGGATTTTGATTACCCGAAAAAGCATTGACAGAATTTTCATAATAACCTATATACAAATTATCATTGAAGTTATTTGAAAAACAAGGAGGATCACATGAAGGAGCAATTTTTTAAGGTCACTCTTCTTGGAGTGAAATTTTCTTTTCCGTGCATAGAAGAGGACAAGTCGCCATGTGAAAATCCGATCAGAACATCCTTCATCAAGCATGCTCGCCTCATCGGGCTCTTCAGAGCTTTTGTAAAAGAGCTTCATATGTATATCCCGCGTGAAGATATCGCTCGGGAAAATATGCTTTGGGAAGTATTGACTGATGGACACGAATTCAAACCCACCGGGAATATAATCCGGCGTCTTGAGCAGAGTATTGGGATTGAACAAATCAGGTTTTGGCAAAACAATGATGTGTTAGTTATTACATCTCTGATCGCCATAAGGCGTTTTTTGCCGTTTAGCGTATTGGATGACATGGAGCGGCAAGCGCGGTCATACCATGAACATCCCGTTCATTATGGTCCTAGTCTCATGCGGTTTAACCGCGCGATGCGTATCCAGCCATAAATCTATTGTACGATATCCGCGCGCCACACATTGTCTTTTGTCATGCACATAGGATATACTGATAAAGTATATCCTATTTTTATGGCTGTTGTGCCGTCAATCACACCCCAAACATCTTTCTCGAGCATTGCCGCGACCGCGCAGTCGCTCTGGTCCCATCCTTCGTGGGACGTAGTGCTGGTTTTTGCGCTGCTCGCGATCGGATTTTTTTACGGAATTTCCACCGGTAAAAAAAAGGCGATTACGGCGATCATCTACACGTACGTCGCGTTCGCGATATTCTCGGCGATTCCCGTTGATCGGCTCAGCGTGTTGATCAAATTGCAAGATACGCTTTTCCTGAAGATCGGGCTTTTTGCCGTTTTGTTTATCCTTCTGGTGTTCATGTTTGGACGCACGCGCACACGCGGTGGTTTCGCGCGCCCAAGCGCGTGGTGGCAGATCTTTCTTTTAAGCTTCACGCAGGTTGGTTTGCTGATCCACATTCTGCTTGGATTCCTCCCTCAAGAAAAAATCGCCGCGCTCGCTCCCCTCACCAAAAACATTTTTGCCAACCCGGATCTCCGTGTCTGGTGGTTCCTTGGCCCCGTAGCGCTTCTCGTCTTCCTCAAACGTTTCAGTTCGCTCGAGGAGTAGGTACGCGGCCGGACAGTATGGTACACTGGAGAGCATATGCATGATCATACTCCTCACATTCATTTTGTCGGCATCGGCGGGATCGGGGTGAGCGCCCTTGTCCGGTATTACCTGGCTATGGGGGCGGGGGTGAGCGGTTCAGATCTGGCGGCGTCAGAGCTTACCGATGAACTCTCGCGGCTGGGGATCGCGATCAAGATCGGTTCGCACAAAAAGAGCAATGTTCCCAAAGATGCCACGCGCGTGATCTGCACTCCGGCCACGCCGCAGGATAATGTGGAATTGAAAGAAGCGCGGCAACGGGGTCTCCCAATCCAGACCTATCCGGAAGCGCTTGGCGAGCTCACGAAGACGTACGAGACCATTACGATCTCCGGCTCTCACGGCAAGAGCACGACCACGGCATTGGTGTCGCTCGCGCTTGAGGAGGGATACTTTGATCCCACGGTCATCATTGGCGTGAAGCTGCGCGAGTTTGGGGGTTCAAACTTCAGGCGCGGCAGAGGACCGTATCTGGTGATAGAGGCGGATGAGTGGAACCGTTCGTTTTTGAACTACTCGCCCGAGCATGCCGTGGTCACCAACATTGACCGCGAGCATATGGATACCTATACAACGCTCGAAGAGCTTGAAGAGACATTTGCCGAGTATCTTGCGAAAGTTCCGCCAAGTGGCGTGATCGTGGCAAATGCCGACGATCCGACGCTTGCCAAAGTCGCGCGCACATTTGGCGAAAAAGTAAAGTGGTATTCGTTGCGGGATCCGGAAGCGCGGCTGGTCAAGCCCGTGCTCAAAATTCCGGGCGAGCATAATCTTTCCAACGCCCTTGCCGCGTTTAGGCTCGCTCGAGCCCTTGGCGTATTCGAGCACGACATTCTTCGCGGACTCTCCCGTTTCAGCGGCGCGTGGCGCAGGTTCGAGTTGCGCGGGATTATCAACGGCGCATTTATTATCGCGGATTATGGCCACCATCCCAACGAGATCAAGGCAACCATTCAAGCCGCTCGGGATCGCTTTCCCTTGCGCCGCATCTGGTGTATCTTCCAGCCCCACCAACACCAACGCTTGCGTTTTTTGTGGCATGATTTTGTAACAGCTTTTGATCATGCCGACCGCATTTCCTTTCTCCCGGTCTACGACGTTGCCGGGCGCGAAACCGAGGCGGCAAAACAGCAAGTGAATTCGCTCAAGCTTGCCAAGGAGATCAAAAAACGCCACAAGGATGTCTCATATCTTGATTCGTTCGACGATGCCGAAAAACACATCAATGCTGAAGCGCATCCGGGTGATATTATCCTTCTCATGGGCGCGGGCGATATTTATGATCTAACGAAAGAGATAACCCAAGCCCATGCTCATTGACGACATCACGATCAAGGTGAGAGCGGGATCCGGTGGCAAAGGCGCGGTCGCGTTTAATAAGAATCTCATGAGCAAGGGGCCCGCAGGAGGATCGGGTGGCGCCGGCGGCAATCTGTATGTGGAAGCCGTGTCGGATCTTGCCGCGCTCAACCAGGTGCGTTTCAAAAAAGAATTCCGCGCCGGGGACGGGCAGGATGGCCGAGCGCAGTTCAGCGACGGCGCCACAGGAAAAGACCTGGTAATCGGCGTGCCAATCGGAACCGTGATCCATAATCTCACCAACGGGGTTGACCAAGAGGTGGTAAAGGTCGGCGAGCGTGTGCTGGTTGCCAAAGGCGGCAGGGGCGGTCGCGGCAATTTTCAATTTCGGTCGTCCACCAATACCACGCCCAAAGAATTCGAGTACGGTGTGCCCGGGGAGCGCTCAACACTCCGGCTCGAATTAAAATACATCGCGGACGTAGGATTCATCGGCCTACCCAACGTAGGCAAGTCAAGCCTGCTCAACGAGCTTACCAATGCCAAAGCCAAAGTCGCGAATTACCGGTTTACGACGCTTGAACCAAATCTCGGTGTATTCTACGATCTGATCCTTGCCGACATCCCCGGCCTGATTGAGGGTGCCTCAACCGGCAAAGGTCTTGGCATAAAGTTTCTTCGCCATATCGAGCGCACCAGAGTTCTCTTCCATCTCATTGGCGCGGATTCCAAAAACCCTGTTGCCGATTACAAAACCGTCCGCAAAGAACTCGGCCAGCATCACAAAAAACTCCTTGAAAAATCAGAATACGTATTTCTCACGAAAAGCGATATCATTGACCCGAAAGACCTCAAGGAAAAAATCACCGTGCTCAAAAAAATGAACAGATCAATTCTCCCCATCTCGATTTATGATTTTGATTCCATTGAGCATGTGAAGAAAGTCCTGCAGGGACTGGAGAAGGAGAAGTGAGCTTATATTCTTGATTTTGATTAACATTCCCGCTAATATGATTTTAGCATGCAGTCCGATAGTCGGGCTGTAATTGTACATTTCCAATTAAGGGTAAGGAGAGTCAAGATGTTGCACCTACCGAGTGTGGCTATTATTGAACTCGGCTCACAATACACGCTTCTCATTGAACGGATATTGCGAGAACTGGGGATACGCTCAGTGATCCTTGATCCCAGGCGCGCTACGAGCTGGCTTAAGGAGAATCCGCTGAAGGCGGTGATTCTCTCCGGTGGAGCAGCAAGCGTCTATGATGATGACGCACCTCAACCGCCTGCTGAAGTGCTCTCGTTACGCGGTGAAGACGGTCAACCAATCGCGCTTCTTGGCATATGTTACGGCATGCAGTGGCTGGCTCATTGCCTCGGCGGTGAAGTGAAAGCAGTGCTTGGCAATCGCGAATACGGAGAGGCGTCCATCAATCTCTGCGGCATGCCTCGGGGCTTTTTTTCGGACACACCCCAGCGTCAGAAAGTTTGGATGAGCCATGGCGACTCGATTATTTCGCTTCCCGACGGTTTCAGCGTCCTCGCACATAGCGACACCGGCACGATTGCGGCGGTGCAGAAGGGATCAGTGTGGGGCGTTCAGTTCCACCCCGAAGTGACGCACACACCACACGGCAAGACGATGCTCACAAACATCCTACGATTTGCAGGATGTGAGAATGATTGGGCGCCTTCATCGGTAATCACGTCAATCCAAGAGGATACAGTTGCGCGGCTCGGTAATAGGCGGGCAATCTTCGGTTTCAGTGGGGGCGTGGATTCAACGACTGTTTCGGCAATCCTTGCACCAGTTTTGAAGGAACGGCTCCTTGCGGTGGCAATCGATGGCGGGCAACTGCGCGAAGGAGAACTCGACGAAATCCAGAAGCACGCAAAAGTTGCCGGCGCGAATCTCCGGATTATGGATGCTCGCCAGGAGTTCCACGACGTAATGACGGGGGTGATTGATGCGGAGGAGAAACGACGCCGTTTCAAGAAAATATACGCGTCGCTTTTTGTACAGGCAGCCCAGGACTTCAGAGCAACAGCGGTATTGCAAGGCACGCTTGCGCCGGATCGCATCGAGTCTGGCGCAACAGGCGGCGCTGTCATCAAGTCCCACCATAACGTCGGGCTTGACATGGGCAACCTGCTCCAACTGCACCCGATCGACTATCTCTTCAAGTACGAAGTCCGTGCTCTCGCAAGGGAGATCGGACTGCCCGAGAGCGTTTGGAATCGTCAGCCGTTTCCGGGCCCCGGTCTGTTCTTACGGGTTGTGGGAGTTCCGGCAACTCCAGACAGACTCGACATCGTTCGTTGGGCAGATGCACGGGTACGGGAAATCTTGGTACGAGCTGGTACCTATGATCAGCTCTCGCAACTTATCGTGGCGTATATGGGCGTGAACACCGTCGGGGTGAAAGGCGATGCTCGAGTCTATCGTGGTTCGATCGTGGTGAGAGCCGTAGAAACTATCGACTTCATGACGGCTCGTGGCGTCCACTTTTCCAATGACATGGAGGATGAAATCTCGGCGGTGCTCACCGGGCACCCTGAGATCGTACGGGTCTGGTATGACCCGACCAATAAGCCTCCGGCAACGACGGAGATGGAATAGGTTTATCCTCGGGATTTTCTGGGTTCGCTGTCGCAAGGTAGTGAACATGCTCTTGATTTTTCTTCAAGGAAAGGATACGCTGACTCTATTGATCTTTGACAATCTTATAGGAGAAAAATATGCCACCACATAGACAATTAACAGTTAAAATTATCAGAGATGACGATAGTACTGATCTTTATTATGGCATTGATCGGAGAGGCGGATCATATAGATGCAGACACTGCGAAAAAAATTTTGATACGGTGGCGGCAAAAAATAGTCACCAATGCAAACCGAAGAAAAATAAGAAAAGTTCATAACCGTGTCGTACTCATAAAAAAGCGCCTTTCGTTATTTTCAAAATATCGTAAGATAAAGAGGGTTGATCCCCTCTTTTCATTTCTTATGAATACGTTACTACGAGATCTCAAAGCTTGGCGGCAGGAGCAGGCGTGGCGGGAAGGAATCGAGCCGTTTCGGGTGCTTTCGAATTCGGCGATCGAGGAGATTGCGGAGTTGATGCCTCGGACGCGCGAGGAGCTTTCGGCGGTAAGGGGAATCAAAGAGAGGAAGTTTGAGAGATATGGCGCGCAAATTTTGGAGATCATACGCGAGCATATACTACTAAACAAAAAAGACGATCGTCAAAATAGTTTAGTAGATGAGTTGGCGCATATTTCTGTGTCATTCCCGCGTCCGCCAAAAGCGGATCCGCCTCCGGCGGAAAAGCGGGAATCCAGAGTTAGTGCCGACTGGATTCCCGATCCCTCCTTCGCTAAAGCTATGGCGGGCAGGCAGGTCGGGAATGACAAAACCGCGGAAGAAAAAGTTTTTACCGTAAGCCAGTTTCTTGATCTGCTCAATATCGGGTTGCGCGCGTCCGAGGCAAAGATTGTGGGCGAGGTTTCTTCGTGCGACTTCCGGGGAACGTATCTCTTCTTTACGCTCAAAGACGCGGCGAACGGGAGCGCCATCAACTGTTTTATGTGGCAGCGGGAGTATCGGATGAGCGGTGTGAGCATTGCAGAGGGCATGGAGATCATGGTGCATGGGTTTCCAGAGATCTATAAGCCGTCGGGGAGATTGAGTTTTCGTGGAGACTCGCTTGAGCTGGTGGGCGAGGGCGCGCTGAAAAAGGCATACGACGAACTCAAGCTCAAGCTTGAGCGCGAAGGACTGTTCGCGCCGGAGCGCAAACGCCCAATTCCGGGGTATCCGGAGAAGATCGGGCTCATCACCTCAAAAACCGGGGCCGTGATCCATGATTTTTTGAACAACATCGGGAAGTTCGGGTATCAGATACGGTTTATTGACTCGCGCGTGGAGGGTCAGCTTGCGATGAGTGATCTGCTTAGCGCCGTGCGCTCGTTTCGCAATAAAGATATTGACGTACTCGTGATTATCCGCGGCGGCGGATCATTGGAGTCGCTACTCGCGTTCAACAACGAAATGTTGGTGCGCGAGATCAGCAGATTTCCCAAGCCGGTGATCTGCGGCATCGGGCATGACAAGGACGTACCTCTCGCGGCGCTCGCAGCTGATATTGCGGTATCCACGCCAACGGCGGCGGCGCACGTATTGGACAGTTCGTGGGAGCAGGCATTTGCATGGATCCGGCTTGCGGAGCGGGAAATTTTCGGCGCATATCGGGAAACGCTGTCACGCGCCACGTATCTATTTGAGTCTCTAGTGTTTCTTACGTATTTTGGCCGTTTATTACAGGATACCGGCGACGCAGTTCTCCAGTACGAAAAAACAATTGCCGCACATAATCCGGAGCGGCAGCTAAAGCTTGGATACAGCATCGCGCGGATCCGCGGGAACGTCATCCGAAGCATTCGTGACGCGCGAGCCGGAGACCCGCTTGATCTCACGCTTGCAGATGGTATGATTGGT